>CAYLVC010000021.1:0-6477 GCA_964387005.1 uncultured Dehalococcoidales bacterium
AAAGCCTGCACCGCCTCCCTGGTGCATTACGTCGAAGGAACGGAGGAGCAGGCCAATCACTATGCCGGACTTCTGTGCCGTACCCTCGACAGATGGGACAGGGAGGTACCCCAGTTTATTCCACCCACGAGTAAAGGCCAGATCAAGCGTCTCAGACGCGGCAGGTACAACTCCGCCGCCTGGTATATCAATGACCGCGCCGGGGAATTCGGTTCCGGTGCAGTGGTCGTACCGGAAGAGTTCGACATCCTGGACCACCCCATGTGCCGGCTGGTAGTGGTGCGTCCGGTAGGCGATCTGGAGAATGCCCTGGGATATTTGCACCAGGGAGTGTCCGCGGCAGGTGTTTATCCCGAAGAGCGGAGAATAGAGCTGAGGGATAAAATACTGGCCAGGGGAGTCTCCAGCGTGTTTCCACTGGGACAATGTGAACGACTGTTCCCCGGAATACCCCATGACGGAATGACGGTACTGAGTCAGCTGGTGGACTGGAAAAACGCCTGATACTCGAGTATCTCATTTTTCCTGTTAAAATCTTCCTGTACTCCTGCTCGAAACTCCCCCTTTCCCCCCTGCTCCATCACTGCGTCAAGAAATCAGTCATACGAGATACAGCATCCAAGGAGGTGAATTTTGCTGTTTTTCACCTTTTCACGCTTGTGTCACTATTTGAACTACGAAATATTTTACGCTATGATAACTTGAAAATGTATAGTATAATATTTTGACAGGCGTTTGGCATTTGATGATTAACCGGGAGGAGAATTTCTTGCCGCCGGTTAAATCGGCCGGATCAGTAATGCTCTAATCAGGCCCTAAATGACTCTTTCATGCCGGACATTCAGCGCGATGAAGAAGGGAATTCAAGTGGACGGTAATCCGAACATTCAGCAAAATATCAGTGAGGACAAGTATACTTTCGAGAGTCTTATCGCCAAAAGCCCCGGCATGCAAAAAATTGTCGACATGATGCGTGTTGTGGCAAAAAGCAATGCTTCGGTGTTGATATCAGGTGAAAGCGGCACGGGCAAGGAGACGATCGCCCGCATTATCCATGCTCAAAGCTACCGTAAAAAAGGGCCTTTTGTGGCGGTCAACTGTTCGCACCTTATAGAAAATCAGATCGAAAACGAGCTTTTTGGCAGCGAAAACGGCATTACCAGCAGCCAGCAACCCCTGAAAAAGGGAAAATTCGAGCTGGCCAACCAGGGTACTTTGTTCCTGGATGAAGTCAGTGAACTTGATCCCACCTTCCAGGTCCACCTCCTGAGAGCGCTTGAAGACAGGGTGTTTTACCGTATCGGGGGAGACCATCCGATTCAGCTTGAAATTCGTTTGATATCCGCCACCAGCAAAGACCTGAAAAAATACATCGAGTCCGGACAATTCCGCGAAGACCTCTATTACCGCCTGGGTGTGGTCAACATCGATCTCCCTCCGTTGAGAGGGAGAAAAGATGATATTCCCCTTTTGGCCAATTATTACCTGAAAAAATTTAACAAAGACAATCAAAAGAAAGTAGCCGGGTTCACCCCTGAAGCCAGTGAATTCCTCTTAAAGTATGAATGGCCGGGCAATCTCCATGAATTGGAAAATGCCATTGAGCGGGCGGTTATCCTGGCTAAAAACGACCTGATAGAAGTATCCGACCTGTCGCAGCAAAGTCTGTACCTGCCCCACAAAGCCCCTGTGGGCAAGACCATGCGCGAAATCGAAAAAAACCACATCCTGAACATTCTGGTTGAAGCCGGCGGGAACTGCAGCGAAGCCGCCAGGCTGCTGGGCATCTCCCGCATGACACTCTATAACAAAATCAAGGCCTACGGCCTCAACCTCAACAAAATCGGAAATGGTTAAACGGCTCTTATTGATGCGTCTTAAACTACCGGAATGGCATGCACATTCACAGGTCGAAGTTACCGGCCGTAAACATGAAAAAGCGTATTCAGCTAATGAGGTATTGAAGGCATTCGAGGGGGAAATAGAATGAAGCCAGGATTTAATCATGCCATCCACACCTTGTATTTATCTGAGAGTGGAAAGAAGCAAAATCCGGTTATCCTGTTCCTTCATGGTGTAGGAGCCAGCGGTTTGATGTGGGAATCACACACGAGAGCGCTGCCGAATTACTACTGCATTGCCCCTGATATGCCGGGTCATGGCAAAAGCGTAGATGTGGAATGGTCCACCTTAGAGGAAACGACGGAATACATCTACAATTTGATTCTGAGCTTGCCTCAACGTAAAGCCCACGTAGTGGGATTATCCTTAGGCGGCACTGTGACCCTCAACTTACTGAACAAGCATTCGGATGTTATCGATCATGCCATTGTGGACGGCGCAGGCGCAATACCGATTAAAGGAGTGACGGCGATTAAGCTGGGAGTGAGTATGATATCGCCTTTTATTCATAATAGCCTTGTTATTAAAGCTGTCGCCTCAGGCGTCGGTATCCAGAAAGAGGAAATGAAAAACTTCTTCCGTGATATGAAGATAGTATCTCCCGCCTCCTTCCGGAGGGCATTCTGCCAGGCAAATGATATGACTCTGCCTGAAAATATGGATAAGGTAATGACTCCGACGCTTTTCGTTGCCGGCGAGAGGGAAGCTAAAGAAACGAACGCGTCTAATCGCAAACTTACGGCGCTGATGCCGAATGCAGCTTGTCGGATTGCGCCCGGGTTAGGTCATGGCTGGCTGGCGCAGGAACAAAACTTGCACATAGAAATGGTCAGGCAATGGATTGAAGATAAAGGCATCCCGTCTTCGCTGGGCAGAGAAACAAAAGCAAGTTAAAACAGGGGAAAGAACCCTCAGCCAGTATTCAGGCCTTCTCCTGTCAAGGGCTGATCTATATACACACTTGACGCCGTGGGTATGATCTTTTAAGCTCAGTGTTTCTTCTGTAGATCCCTTAATTCACTTTTATTTCTTCGTTCCGGACATTTTCTGGCAGGACGGGCAAAAGAAAGTGCCCCGCTGGCCTACCGTGATTCGTTCGATTGTTTCCCGGCATACCGGGCATTCCTGGCCTTTGCGGTGGGCTACCTGGAACTCCAGGTGGGCTTCCCCTTTGTTCCCATCCGGGCGTATGAACGTGTCCGTGCTGGCCCCTTTGCTTTTTATGCCTTTCCTGAGCACCAGTTGTATGGCTTCACAAAGCCTCCGGCATTCACCGGCCGTCAGCTTCCCGGCTGCTTTCAGCGGATGAATCCGGGCCTGGTGAAGCGCCTCATCGGCGTACATGTTGCCTATTCCTGCAATCAGTTTTTGATTGAGAAGAAGAGTCTTCACCGGCGTTTCCCGGTTTTTGAAAACCTCCGCCAGTCCGGCCGGACAGAATGCCTCTGAAAGAGGCTCCACTCCAAGGTTTCCCAGCAGGCTTTTTTCATCCTCCACCAGCCACATCCTGCCGAAGCGCCGGACATCACGAAAATGGACGGCGGTTCCACCCTTCAGATGAATGATCACCCGGATGAACTTATCGGGTTTGTCCCCATTCTTTTTCAAAAGCATGGCGCCGGTCATCCTCAGGTGCGCAATCCATTTTTTTGCCCCGTCCAGGCTGAAGACCAGGAACTTTCCCCTGCGCGACACGTCCAGTATTTGATGCCCGGCCAGCTCCCGGCTGAATTGCTCAGCCGTCATCCCGGATATGGTGTTTGGGGTAAATACCTCGACCGACCTGATATATTTTCCGGTGATCCCCGGCTTAAGTTCGTTAATAGTAGTCTCTACTTCGGGTAATTCAGGCACAGTTTACTCCATCGCCCCCCAGTTGAGGCCGCTCTTCATATCCACCTTTAAAGGCACACTTAATTCTATGGCGCCGGACATCTTGTCCCGCACCAGTCGGCTCATTTCCTCCACCTCGCTCTGCGGGACTTCGAAAATCAGCTCGTCGTGCACCTGGAGTACCATTTTGCTATTTAGCCGGCGTTCTCGCATTTCGCGGTAGAGGTTGATCATGGCGACCTTTATAATATCGGAGGATGTTCCCTGCACAGGCATGTTGATGGCCATGCGCTCGGCGGCTTCTCTGATCATGCGGTTGGCGGAATTCACCTCCGGTATATAGCGCCGGCGTCCCAGGATGGTCTGGACATAACCCGTCCTGCGGGCCTGTTCGCGGGTGGCTTCCAGGTAGCGGGTCACACCCGGATATTTCTGGAAATAGGCGGCGATGAATTTCCCGGCTTCCTCGCGGGAGAGATCGGTGGCCTGTTCCAGCCCGAATTCACTCATGCCGTAGATAACGCCGAAGTTCACCGTCTTGGCCAGACGGCGCATATCCGGCTTCACGTCGCTGATATCCACGCCGAAGAGCTGGGCGGCAGTGGCGGAATGAATGTCCCTGTCCTGCCTGAAGGCCTGTAAAAGATTTTCATCCTGTGACAGGTGCGCCAGCGCCCGCAAATCAATCTGCGAATAGTCGCCGGCGATCAGCACCGAGCCCTCAGGAGCTATAAAGGCCTGCCGTATTTCGCGCCCCATTTCACCCCTGACGGGTATATTTTGCAGGTTGGGATCGCTGGAAGACAGCCTGCCGGTGGTGGTGCGGGTCTGGTTAAAGCTGGTGTGCACCCGGCCGGTGTTGTCATTCACCAGGCAGGGAAGGGCGTCTACGTAAGTGGACTTCAGTTTGGTCAACTGGCGGTATTCCATAATGTCACGGACTATCTCATATTGGCGCAGTTCTTCCAGCACCGAGGCATCGGTGGAGTATTTTCCCCGTACTTTTTTCCCGGGTAAATGCATTTTTTCAAAAAGAACTACGCCCAATTGTGCCGGGGAATTGAGATTGAACTCCTCTTTTGCCGCGGCGAATACCCTTTTCTCTATTTCTCCAATCTGCTCTCCCAGGCGCTGCGATATATTCTTCAGCAGCCCCCTGTCCAGCAGTATCCCGCATCTTTCCATATGCGCCAGTACAGGCACCAGGGGCATCTCCACCTGTTCGAATAGCCGGAGCAGTTCAACCTGTTCGAGTTCCTTTTTCAATAGAGGTACAACCACGCCGGTCATGTCTGCATTGGCGCAGGCAAAAGCTGAAACCTGGACAGGGTCAACCTGGAAGAGAGGGATTTGCCTGGAACCGGAGCCGACCAGGTCTCTGGCAGGAGTCATTTCCCGGCCTGTCCGGCTGTAGAGGATGTCCCTCAATACCAGGTTTTTATCCCCCAGCAGGTAGGCTGCCAGAATGGGGTCAAATACCTGGTTGTCCAGGTTTAGGCCGTTCTGCTCCAGCCATATCCGGGCTGACTTGCTGTTATAGATATTAAGAGAGGTGTGGTTTTTTTCCAGAAGAGGCTTGAGCATCCTGATTATGGACTCCAGGGATAAATCTCCACCGGAAACATTTTGCGCTCCCGCCGCAGGGATATAATAGGCCTCCCCTTCAACCGGCGACAGGGCAATGCCCACGATAACAGAGGACATGGCCGCAGTACCGGAGCCTTCTATTGACAGGGAAAGGCTATCCGCCTTTTCCAGAAGGGGCAAAACCCGTTCCAGGTCTCCGGTTGTGTTCAGGGTCTGGTAGTTCACCTCTCTGACCTGTACCCGGGTCACGGCTGCAAGCGCCGGATTTTTTTCACCCGTCATGTCCGGCAGCTTGTTTATAAGACTGTTGAAACCCAGGTCCCGGAACAGGTCTACAACCCGGCTGCGCTCATAATGGGCCGTCTGGCAGCACAGGTCGAAGTCCAGGGCAACCGGTGCATCTCTGACAATGGTAGTCAGTGTATGGCTGCTCCTGACTGTATCGATATTGACTTTGAGTTTCTCCCTTAGCTTCAGGGGTTCAACTTCGTCCAGCCGGGAAAGCATCTCCTCTACACTGCCGAACTGCTGTATCAGCTTGAGAGCGGTCTTCTCGCCAACCCCCGGGACCCCGGGAATGTTGTCCGAAGGGTCGCCCTTTAAAGCCTTCAGGTCCGCTATCTGCTCCGGGGTTACACCATAGCGGGTCTTGACCGCTTCTTCGTCATAAAGCATGGCATCGCTGAAGGATCCACCCGGTCTGGGATAGAATATGCGCACATTGGCCGAGACCAGTTGCATCAGGTCGGCGTCGCCGGTCAGGATAACCACCGGTATGTCCTGCTTGCCGGCCTGGAAACTGAGGGCTCCCAGAATGTCATCCGCCTCGTAGCCGTCCTGTTCAAAAACAGGTATGCGGAAGGCATTAACTACATCCCGTACTCTGCCCAGTTGACAGGCCAGTTCCTCCGGCATAGGTGGCCGGTGGGCTTTGTACTGATCAAAAAGCTTGTGCCTGAAAGTAGGGGCTTTCCGGTCAAAAGCGATAGCCGAGTGCGTAGGTTTGAGTTCATTTATGGCTTTGACCAGCATCATGGCAAAGCCGTAAACCGCTCCTACTGTCTCACCTGTTTTGGGAACGGTCAAAGGGGGTAAAGCATGGAAAGCACGGTGTACCAGCGCATTTCCATCAATCAGCAGTAATAGCCTGTTGTT
>CAYLVC010000021.1:6577-18158 GCA_964387005.1 uncultured Dehalococcoidales bacterium
GCCAGTACCGGCGCCACCATGATACCGATGGCCAGGGCCGGAGCACCAATGGAAAGGGGTATTTCGATTATGGTCCTGCCATCCTGGATAACCCTGACCCGGCGTATATTGCCTTCATGTACCAGTTTTTTAACCTTTGATACCAGTTCATCACCGGACACGGTAAATTTTTCAGTAGTCATGTTGCCCTCCTTTACAATTATCTCAGTTATATTCTAAAACAATCACTATTATATTCTATAATAATCACTCACTTTTCTGGCGTAAAGACCTCTCAATTTCGCCGTTCTCCGCCGATGACGATTCGCCTATCCTGGCCACCTTGTTGGAGACGGTATCCAGCTGTCTGGCAGCCCCATCAAAAGTAGACTGAGCGTGATTGATGTGAGCGCCCAGCGTGGCAAACTGTTTTTCGAATTTTTCCAGCTCTTTACTCAAACGGCCGTAATCCTCCAGTATCTTCCGCACATTATTTTCGAACTGCATTCCGCGCAACCCTATATGGATAACCCTCAGATAGGCATATATACTGTTGGGTGAGACTATCACCACGCGGCGGCCCAGCGCGTATTCGGCAATGCTCTTGCCTTCCAGTTCCATTTCATTTTTCAGGATGGTCTGGTAATAGACGTTTTCAGAGGGAATATACATCAGGGCAAAATCAAAAGTGGCTTCATCTTCCTGGATGTATTTGGACGAGATGTCGTCGATCTTCAGCTTGACACTGCGGCAGAACTCTTTAAGATGAGTCAGCTTCTCCTTATCGTCCGTGCAGGACGAAAACCGCTCAAAGCTCTCAAGAGGAAATTTCGCATCCACGGGCACCATGCGGCTGCCGATTTTTATGACGGCATCCACGATCACACCGTTTCTGAAGCGGTATTGCTCCGCGTAATTTTGCCCGGGAAGCAGTTCACTCAGGATGCTGTTCAGTGTCATTTCTCCCAGTCCGCCCCTGATCTGGGGTGGACGCAGAAGGTCCTGAAGGCTGGCAATATCCTTCCCGATAGAGAGCATCTGCCTGTTTGTCTCTTCCAGGCTGCCGATAGTCTTCTTGATATCGCCGATTACCCTGAGTGAGCTGTCAAATTTTTCACCGACGGATCTGTTGCCCTCATCCAGGCTTTTTCTGACCTGTTCTTCTACTTGTCCCATCCTTTGCTGAAGCAAAAAAAAGGACTGTGAATAGTCCTGCGGCTTGCGGACCAGCATTACGGCTATCAGGATGATTACAGCCAGGGCTAACACAATAATTATGACTGTTTCAGTACTCATGGTCTTGCCCCCGTTATGATAAGGCTAATTAAAGCAACAAAGGCAGGAAAAGTAAAGAGGGCATACAGGCTGGCTGTCCGCAGGTTACATTTACAGAAAGCTTAATGTCTGCCTCCGGACTGAACAGTCCGGAGGCAGATAATTTATGTGCGCGGCTGGTCTTTTTATCGGCTAGTGCTTGTCCATCCACTCATCTTCAGTGTACCTGCAAATAACCGATTCGAATTGATAGGTAGTATGAACATAGGGCTGGATGACATACAGGCTGGGCGCTTCCCAGGTCGGAACAACCAGGCAATCTTTGAAAAACCATTTAGCAATTTTATCAGCCGCCTGGCTCTGTTCCTCAATCGTCATAAATTTACGCGACTCATAAAAATAGTCAGTCAGTTCTTTCGGCTCGGCATAGCTGGTGATTATCGTCTTCGGTTCCGGACCGAAGGTGCGGTGCAAACAGATAAACGGATTCGGAGAGGATGCCTGGAGGAACAGCAGCAGGTCCGGCCACCCACCGCCCGCTCCGAGCTTCCAGTACATCGGGAAGAACCGCCCCGCATCAGCTACGTCGATATCTACGTCGAATCCGGCCTGATCAAGATACTGTTTGATGGCTGTAGCCTGATCGGTCCAGGTATTCAAACATGTCAGTTTGATCTTGAGACCGTTGGGATATCCAGCATCGGTCAGCAGCTGTTTGGCTTTGGCGGGATTGTATTCACGTCCTTTAAAATTCTTGTCATAGCCCCACATATCCGGACCCAGGGAATATTCAAGAGGGACGAAATAGCCCTGTCCCAGTGCTTTAGCCATAGCCGGTCTATCCAGGGCATATTCCACCGCCTCCCTCACTCTCTGGTCTGTAAATTTAGAGGTGGCGTCTTTGTTGTTGATATAGATGGTAGTGGGCAGTCCTGAGCTGCCCTGTAATTTGAAGCCTTTTTTCGAAAGATCCGCCCATTGAGTAATCGTTCCGCCTTCCCAGAAATCAGCCTGTTTGGCCTCCATCATGGCTGCTGCGGTCACCGCATCCGGAACGAACTTGGTCTCTACGCCGTCCAGGTAAGGCTTCCCGGGCTGCCAGTAGTTAGGATTCCTGACCCAGGTCATATGATCGTCTCTTTTGTACTCTTTAAGCATAAACGGACCTGTACCGACAATATTGTTCCGGGCCCAGTTTTTACGTTCCTCATCAGTATTCCCGGACTTTTCCCAGGCCACCTTGGAGAATATGGGAATCCAGCCCAGCTCATACTGCATCTGGGAATCGTAGTTGGAAATATCTATCCTGACGGTCAAATCGTCTACAGCTGTAATGCCTTTTACCCTGGCTTTAAACTGCATTTTGCCTGAATCATAGGCTCTCTGGTAATTCCAGACCACTGCCTCGGCATTACATGGAGTACCGTCGGAGAACTTGATGCCGGGGCGTATCTTGTAGGTAACGCTTGTGCCATCCGGCGCCACAGTCTGGGATTCTGCCAGCCTGGGATGGGGAAGATGGTCCGGCCCGAATTGCATCAGTTGTTCCTGGGCGTACTGGACCCCGCCCTCTTCGTTCGGTCCCATTTCCGGATAATAGCTCAAACAGCTCGGGCCTGATGCCTTGATTTCTCTCAATATTCCGCCCTTTACAGGCTGGGTTGAAGAAGCAGCCGATGTGGAAGGCTGTACACCGGACGTTTTGGGTGCAGTAGTTGCGGCGGTTGTGAGAGGAAGAGCAGAAGTTGTGACAGGTGCAGGAGCTGTTGTGGCAGCGGTTGTGGCTGCCGGAGAGATCGAGGTTGTTCCGTTGCTGCATCCACCCATTATAAAAGCGCATACCAGCAGGATTACCAGGGGAATCAAGACCTTTTTCATGCTAACCTCCTTCAATTGAGTGCTCTATTTGAACCCTGAAAAAAGTTATTTGTTGATAAAAGTATGATCCCGAATATTCATTTCGATTGTTAATACTTACTCGTTCTTCGTGATTGTACAACGTATGCGATTTTATAACATTATACCACATGAGTCAAGAGGGTTGTGGATGAATATTTCTTATGGTGGAACTATAGTATCATTATTATGTTCGACCGATGCCTGAAGGAAGATATCAAACTTTGCAGCCCGGCAATCGAAGACAAAGGAATTAAGAGGTCAGGATTGAGGTTGACTGGTTCGTTATCCGGGTCTGTTCTCCGGCTGACTGCCCGGCTGGTCGCGTCTCTGCCTGAGTTCCTTCAGCCGGGCTGCAATCTGCCTTTCGTAGCCAAGCTCGCCTGGAGTATAGAAGTGTTTGCCCTTTAAAGAACCTGGCAGATGTTCCTGTTCCACATAATGGTCATGAAAATTATGAGCATATTTGTAGTCCTTGCCATAACCCAGGTCCTTCATCAGGCCGGTAACGGCATTGCGCAAATGCAGGGGCACAGGCTCATGGGTGCCGTGCCTGATCTCATACTGCACCCTGGAATACCCGGTATAGAGAGAGTTGCTCTTGGGCGCAGTGGCCATATATACAGCAGCCTCAGCCAGTGCCAGGTTCCCTTCAGGCAGACCGATAAAATGCACCGCCTGCTGGGCGGCCATGGCAACCAGAAGGGCCTGAGGGTCCGCCAGGCCGATATCCTCGGTGGCAAAACGGATTATACGGCGGACTATGTATAACGGGTCTTCACCCGATTCAATCATCCTGCCCAGCCAGTAGAGAGTGGCATCCGGATCGGAGTCTCGCATGCACTTGTGCAGGGCGGAGATGATGTCATAGTGCTGTTCCCCCTCCCGGTCGTAACGCAGTGAACGGTGCTGGAAAGCGTCTTCGACTGTTTCCAGGGTGATCTTTCGCGTCCCGTTCTCATCCGGGGGAGTGACCAGTACCGCCATCTCCAGTGCATTCAGCGCTGTCCGGGCATCATTGCCGGACATGACGGATAGAAGCTCCAGGGCATTTTCCGGCATCTCAATTTTCATTTCGCCCAGCCCCCTCTCTTTGTCGCCCAAAGCATTTTCCACAATCCGGCGGATTTCTTCATTGCTGAGAGGATTCAAAACGAATACCCGGCTGCGGGAGAGCAGAGGAGTATTGACTTCAAAGGAAGGGTTTTCCGTGGTAGCCCCGATTAATGTCACCGTGCCGTCTTCGACATAGGGCAGAATCGCATCCTGCTGCCCCTTGTTGAAACGGTGGATTTCATCTATGAACAAGGTAGTCTTTTGCTGGTACAGTTTGCGCCTCTCCCTGGCCTCTTCAATTATCTTCCGCAGGTCGCTGACCCCGGCGCTGACGGCGCTGACCGGGCTGAAATGGGAATTAGTGGTATTGGCAACGATAAATGCCAGGGTGGTTTTGCCGCTGCCGGGAGGCCCCCACAGGATAATGGAGGGAAGCTGACCGCTCTCAATAGCCCTGCGCAGCACCTTACCCTGGCCGATGATGTGCTCCTGCCCGACAAACTCTTCCAGGCTGCGGGGCCGCATCCGGGCTGCCAGCGGGGCTTCCTTTTTGATCAATTCCTGGGCTTTATGTTCAAACAGATCCATATCTTATGCCTTTAAAACCGGATCACTCAGCGCATTGTACCATGCACCTTGTCACTTGTATCCTGTTCTGCCGTTTACCTGTATCTTTTTACTTCAAAACGGTAAAGCTTCACCGCCTCACGCGGCCCGATCCCCCCTTTGTGCCGGCAGATCTCGATCTGGTCTTCAACCGAATCCACCCCCTCCAGGTCGGGTAAAAGCAGACCCCTGCGAAAACCGGCCTCTACGATAACACCGTACTTTTTGGGATCAAGCTGGTCTGTTCCGGATACCGGCTCGGGAAGGGTCAATATATCCACGGTATAGTCCAGGTCTTTCAGCTCACGGGTCTCCACCGGCTCAAAACGCGGATCGCTGGTAGCTGTGCTGATGGCATTGGCAACGATCTCCTCGGCCACATTGCCGTATGAGGATTCGAATGTCCCGATGCAACCCCGCAGTTCACCTGCTTTCTTGATGCAAACAAATACCCCGGCCTTCTCCTTCATCTCTGGGGACAACTCTTCCGGTTTATATACCTTTCTCTCCCTGACATAAGTCTCCAGGGCTTTTTTAGCCAGTTTGACCGGGGGTGAATATTTTTTCAGGATGATCCCGGCATAACCCACCACAGCATTGGTATCACCCGTGATGTCACCGCTGGTCTGGTATTTGACCAGTTCCGCCCTGGCGGCGCCCGGACCTCCCAGAGCGCTCATCATTACCATCGCAGGAGCATAGCCGCACATGGTGATATCCTGTTCCGTCACCCGTTTCAACAGTTCATCTCCATCCATCGACAGCACGGCTTCTATAGCCTGAAAGTCTTTCTGACGGGCAACCTTTTGTGACTCGTAATGGTTCATATCGCTGCTGGTCATGATCACCGCTTCCCTGCCAGTCTCCTGCAAAGCCCGGGCTATGTCCTTCCCGACAGCCCGGCAGGCTTCACGGTCGCCGGAACCAATCACGATGGGTACAAATCTGACATCAGGTTTAAAATACTGTAAAAACGGCAGCTGTACCTCAACCGAGTGTTCAAATTGGTGCGCCAGCAGGTCCTCTTCAAGGTATTCCGACACTTCCAGCATTTTTTTGGCCAGCTCTTCGTCTATCCTCGCCTCTCCCAGAGGGGTCTTCCAGCTTCCCCGTGACATAAGGCTGAAGGGCTTGCCCCGTCCGGTATGATTGGGGCCGATTATGACAAAGGTATCCCTGAACCTGATCCTTGAAAGCACCGCTCCAACTACGCTTCCCGAGTAGATGTATCCGGCATGCGGCGCCAGTATACCGTCGGCATCCTCTTTTTCAGCTTCTTTGTCAATAAAAGACCCTATCATCTCCCTGATCTGAGACGCAGAAGCGGGATAATATTGTCCGGCAACCACAGGTTCCCTTATCATAAGCACCTCCCCTTTACCGGTATCTCCCCTGTCCAACCGGCAAATTTTTTTAACTGCTGCGAAAGTTCAATTCAGCGGAGCAATAACGGCATTTCGAACCGTTCAGACCCGGCGCCATGGTGCTGTAGCCCTGTCTTTGCACCACCAGTTTACCGCAACGGTAACAGCGGGTGCTTTCGCTTTCATGCCCGGGCACGTTGCCCGCATAAACAAACTTAAGCCCGGTCTGCCTTCCGATATCCAGGGCATGTTCCAGGGTGGATATTGGGGTGGCCGGGTAGTCAAGAGCCTGGTACTGGGGATAAAAACGGGTAACATGCCAGGGCGTCAGTTCCCCCAGACTGTCTTTTATCCAGCCTGCAATACCCTTTAACTGCCCATCGTCGTCATTCAGACCCGGCACAATGTTCGTCACTACTTCAAGATGCATCTTCCAGTGATGCCTGGCCCGTTCCGCGGTCTCCAGGATTCCTTTCCAGTGTGTTATTTTGGTCATCCTGCGGTAGTAGTCGTCGCTGAAACCCTTGATATCCACACGCCAGGCGTCCAGGTAAGGTCCCAGCGCATCCAGCGCCTGTATTGTCATATAACCATTGGTAACGAAAACGGTATACAGCCCCTTCTCTTTGGCCAGCCTGGCTGAGTCCAGGGTGTATTCAAACCAGACGGTGGGTTCGTTGTAGGTCCAGGCAATTCCCTGTGCACCACTGGCAAGTGCCATTTCAACGGCTGCCGCAGGCTGGATCTCCTGAGATTGATGCTGAGGTATACTGCCGGTACAGGCAATCTGCCAGTTCTGGCAGCCGGTACAGTGAAAATTACAGCCCCATCCACCCAGAGAAAACACACGGCTGCCGGGGAAAAAATGGTTAAGGGGTTTTTTTTCGATGGGGTCTACCGCTACGGAAGAAACCAGGGCATAATTCAGGTTGAAAAGCTTCCCTCCCTGGTTTTTATACATCCGGCAAACGCCACTTTTCCCCGGTGCAATCCTGCACTCCCAGCGGCAGATGTGACACCTGACCAGCGAGCCCGGCAGCGATTCAAAAAACAGGGCTTCTTGCATTGCTTTTACCTCGGAGCAACTCTATTTTCATATTATACCATTCCCTCAAAAGATATATCAGCAGCGGTTTTAACTTCTGAGTACTTTAAGATATGATATCATTCTCCCTCTTGACCCCCTGCCTTCCTCAGGGCTAGACTAAAAGCATGATTACAATAGTCTTAACGGGTGGCATCGGCAGCGGTAAAAGCACGGCTTCCGCTGTGCTTAAAGAACTGGGGGCTGTCGTCATTGACTCGGACAGGGAAGCCCATAAGGTGCTGAATACCACCGCCTTGCCACAAATAATAGAGGCCTTCGGAAATGGGATACTGACAGCAGAGGGCGAAGTCGACCGTAAAAAGCTGGCCCGGATCGTCTTCAGCGACCCTCAGGCCCTTGCCAGCCTGAACAGAATTGTCCATACTCTCCTGGATATCGAAATAATCAACCGGCTGCAAAAGTTGGAAAGCCAGGGAACGGATGTGGTGGTGATCGAGCTGGCCCTTGCTTCCCAGGCGCCCTGGACCAACCGGGCGGACTTTGTGTGGATAGTCAGAGCGGACAGAGAGAGGATTCTGGAACGGCTCAAGGGCAGGGGAATGCGCCGCACCGAAGCCCTGGCCAGGATAGAAGCCCAGAAAAATGAAGAAGATGGCATCCTGGGGATCAAAATCTTCATAGAGAACAACGGCAGCGTCGCCGACCTGAAAAACAAGATAGAAAAATTATGGCGCGAAATCCACAAATAAGCGCAGATATTGTAGTGCTCAAATATTCTTTACAGAGCCGTGGCGCCACCCTCCAACGGTAAAGTGTTATCGGGCTGATGGGGGGCGGAACCTCTTTCCCTGCCAGGTTGACTTGAATTATCTTATGCGTTATCATTTACCATGCCGCAGCCAATAAAGGAGGTGTGACCCATGTTTGAAAGGATACTTTTGCCCCTGGACGGTTCTGAACTGGCCGAATCGGCTCTTCCCTATGTTTGCGATCTGGCCGGGCAGCTGGATGCCGAGGTATTTTTGTTGCATGTCTGTCCCCCCGAACACCAGTCTTATCTTCATATGCACCAGATATACATGAATTCTATCGCGGAGAATCTGAAGAACAGGATCGCCAGGTTCTCAGAAGGCAAAACCCAGGCTAAAGTGCAGACGGAGGTTATAACAGGAGAAGCCACCAAAACTATCTATGATTATGTATTGCTGAAATCGATCGGCATGGTGGTCCTCACCGCCTACGGGAGTTCGGGTATACGGCCCTGGGCTATGGGTAACGTGGCCGACAAGACAATACGGGGAGTAGGCGTGCCCACCCTCCTGGTGCGGGTCAAGGACCGGACTATTGTGGCAGACCAGAAAGTGGACATCAACCGGATACTTCTTCCTATCGATAGCTCGGAAGCCAGTAAAACTTCAGTTCCCTGTGCGGTGGAGCTGGCTAAAAAACTGAAAGCCACCATTACACTTTTCAGCATGACGCATACATCCTATGCCAATAACATAGACGGCGCCGGGATGGGTACCGCCATGGGAGCAGGAATCGGGGTCAACTGGGACGCCATTGACGCAGCCTCCAAAAATTTCACGGATGAATTCCTGGAAAAAATAGCCGGAGATATCCGTAAAGAAGGAGTAGAGGTCAATTTTACCAGCTACATCGGCCTGGATGCCGCTTTCGAGATTTTGGAAATGGAAAAGAAAATACCGGCCGATATGGTCGTAATGGCCACCAGGGGACGCTCAACCATCGCCCGCTGGGCCCTGGGCAGTGTAGCTGAAAAGGTATTGAGAGAGGGTACCAAACCCATATTCCTGATCAAGGGAAAAACAGGATAATACACCAAAAACAGATAAATAATGCCTGTAGGCCCCGGTTGTAATAGAGGCTGACTGAGCCGCTGCAATTGCGGGTTGTAAAAGCAGATTGCATTAAATGGTAAAAGTCTGCTAGAATATTATGTTGTACTTATTGGAGGTGTGCCATTTACGCTATAATTGAAACCGGTGGTAAACAATACAAAGTCGCGCCCGGCGATAAGGTGGATGTGGATCTCACCAGCGCCGGTGCCGGAGACAAAGTGGAACTTGAAAAAGTCCTGCTCATTGCCGAAGACAACGCTGTAATGGTGGGTACTCCCACTATTGAGGGCGCTAAAGTAACGGCTACTTCACAGGGACTGGTTAAAGGTAAAAAACTAATTGTCCTCAGGTTTAAACACAAGGACCATTACACCAAAAAAACCGGTCATCGCCAGCGCTATACCCGGCTGGTTATCAACGATATCGTCAAACCGGGTGCAAACTAAAACTGAAAGAGGTGAATTCAAGTGGCTCATAAAAAGGGCGGAGGAAGCTCTGTTAACGGGCGTAACAGTCCCGGACAAAGACTGGGTGTAAAAAAATACGGCGGAGAAGAAGTCATATCGGGCAACATTATCGTGCGTCAGCACGGGACCAAGATCCATCCCGGCAACAATGTTGGCTTAGGAAAAGACTATACCATCTATTCTTTGATTGATGGCAAGGTCAAATTTGAACATTTCACTAAAAATAAAAAGAAGGTTAGCGTTTACGCTGAGCAATAATATGAAAGAAAAAATTCATCCCAAATATTTTTCCGATGCACAGGTCGTCTGCTCCTGCGGCAATGTGTTCACGACAGGTTCAACCAGGAAGCAGCTGCGCGTTGAGTTGTGCAGCAAATGCCACCCCTTCTTCACCGGTGAAAGAAAAATGATCGATACCGCTGGAAGGGTTGAGCGCTTCAAACAGCGTTACAAATTGCCTAAATAGAGTTCCGGAATTGTACCGAAGGGGCGGAACTGGATTTCCGCTCCTTTTTGTTTAGCAGGTCAAATATGGCAGAAAAAAGATTCTACTACGGCGGCCAGGCAGTTATTGAAGGCGTCATGATGCGCGGCAAGAATACCATGGCTACCGCTATGCGGCGTCCTAACGGACAGATCGGTGTGGAATTTCAGCAGCTTGCCTCGTTATACACCGGCAAATGGAGAAAAACACCACTTGTCCGAGGGATAATCGCCCTGATCGAGTCCATGGTGCTGGGCATCCAGACACTCATGAATTCTGCCAATGTCGCCCTGGAAGAGGAACAAACGAAGCTCTCAGGCTGGGCCATCTGGGGCATTATCCTGGGTGCGATGGCCTTCTCCGTAGTGGTCTTTTTCATCGGACCGCTCTACCTCACCAATCTTCTCAAGCACTACCTGGAATCTTCCCTTGTTTTTAACCTGATAGAAGGCATCATCCGCGTTGCCATTTTCATAGGCTATCTTAAACTGATCTCTATGATGGGAGACATCAAGAGGGTGTTTGCCTACCATGGGGCGGAGCACAAGTCTATCAACGCCTATGAAGCCGGCGTGCCCCTGGATGTAGAATCAACCCGGCCTTTCAGCACGGCCAATCCGCGCTGCGGCACCAGCTTCCTTTTCGCCGTCATGGTAATCGCCATACTGGTCTTTTCACTGGTGGGAAAGCCATCCTTCGGCCTCATGGTGGCTTCACGCGTCCTTTTGCTGCCGGTAATAGCCGCGCTGGGTTATGAGTTTATCTATTTCACCTCCCGCCATGTGGAAAACCCCATCATGCGGATGCTGCTCACCCCCGGCCTCTGGCTTCAGAAATTGACAACGCGCGAGCCGGATGACAAACAGCTGGAGGTTGCGCTGGCCGCCCTGAAAAAGGTGCTTGAAGCAGAGCAGCCGGCCAAATATGCACCGGCGCCTCTGGCAGCCATTGCCGCGACGGCCGTTGCTAACCCGGCAGCAGAAAGTTAACACCAGGATAATCTGATTTTGCCATCAAAGATAGATTCAGAATAAATATTACTTAAATGAGCTTGTTTTTATGTCGAAGGGTTCAATCGAAAAAATAGAAGAACTAACCAGTCTGCAACTGGATTTCAGTAAACTGGCAAAGGTAAGCCGCACCTGCCCGGATGTCATCCCGGTGGCCGTACAGAATATTGATACCGGCGAAGTGATACTGGTGGCTTATACCAACCGCACAGCCCTGGAATCGGCCATTCAAAGCCGTACCGCCGTTTTCTGGTCCACCTCACGCAATGAACTCTGGGAGAAAGGCAAGACCTCCGGTGAGGTTTTCGACCTGGTGGAAGTTTATGTCAACTGCGAGCAAAATTCGCTGTTGTATAAGGTACGTCCCCGCCGCGGCGGAATTTGTCACACCAAAAACCTGAAGGGAGAAGCCCGCAACTGCTACTACCGCCGCCTTAACATGGATACAGGCAAGCTTGAAAACCTGGACCCGTAAATAACGCTTTAGCGGTTAGCCACTCTCAAGGCCTGTTTTAAATCTATGTTGCCCGTATA
>CAYLVC010000022.1:0-10650 GCA_964387005.1 uncultured Dehalococcoidales bacterium
ACCGAAGTAGTATCTTCAGGTGAAACGAAGATCGTAGTAAACTGCATCAGAAAACTGAAGACGGTGTATTGCTTCGGAGGGGGACACGTAGCCGTCCCAACCGCTCATATCGCGGCAATGGTTGGTTTCAAGGTATTCGTCATGGATGACAGAGCGGAATACGCCAACGCCGAACGCTTTCCTGAAGCCAGCAGCATACGGGTGATAGAAGATTTCGAGCGGGCTTTTGAAGGGCTGGAGATCGACGGGGACTCGTTTATTGTCATTGTAACCAGGGGTCATCAATATGACCGGGAGGTACTGGAACAGGCACTTGGAACGAGTGCAGGCTACATCGGCATGATAAGCAGCCGGAAAAAGCGGGATGCAATCTACCAATATATGACGGGAAAGGGCATCACACAGGAACAACTGGCGAAGGTACATTCACCTATCGGATTAGACATTGGAGGAGAGACCCCTGAAGAGATCGCCGTCAGCATTGTGTCCGAATTAATCAGCGAGCGAAGCAAACAGACCCGGGGCAAATAGAAAACCCACGAAGACCGTTCAAGCAAAGCACGGTTTCCTTTATCGATTCCTTTTTCGCAAGAAGTCATAGTTGACGCATTCCAGACCGAACATCAAAGGCTGCCGGGGCAGACTGTACAAAACACGCCGCATAGCGAAATAAGGGACAGCGAACCGGCAGGCTATTGACAAGAATTCTCTACCGGTAATACAATGGTCTTACTTAACGGGAGAACAATGAATAACACTTTGGCCCAAAACAAATTGAACACAGTCGCCATTGCCGCCGCCGTTATCGCTATCGCCGCCGTCGGGCGGGCCTGGCGTGCTTCATGTTTGAGAATAACCTGATAAAATAACAAAATCCAGAAAGTACACCGGGCCCGGGAAATAAAAAATCCCGGGCTTTTTGTTTACCAAAAAGGAGGATTATTGATGAATGACCTGTTTTCAGACCGTATTGCGGATGTGCCCCGTTCGTTTATCCGGGAGATATTGAAGGCGGCGCTGGACCGTTCGGTGATATCATTTGCCGGCGGGCTGCCCAACAGGGAGCTATTCCCGGCTGAGGAGATCAAGCAGGCTACCAACAGGGTATTCGAAATATTCGGTACGGATGCATTTCAGTACAGCAACTCGGAAGGATACAGCGGGCTAAGAGAGTTTATTTCCCGCCGGTACAGGGAAAAACAAGGGCTCGACATCCCGGCTGACAGCATCCTGATCACCAACGGCTCACAGCAGGGGATGGACCTGCTGGGGAAAGTCCTGATCAATGAGGGTGATGACATCATAATCGAGGAGCCCGGCTACCTGGGAGCGATCCAGGCGTTCTCGCTTTACCGGCCGAGGTTCAACTGTATAGCCCTCAACGAAGAGGGACCGGATATTGAGCGGTTGAAATCAGTGATGTGTGCCGCCAGACCCAGGTTGATGTACACCGTCCCCAATTTCCAGAATCCATCGGGCATCAGCTATAGCGAAGAAACCCGACGGAAGATAGCGGAAATCCTGGAAGGATCAGCCACAATATTGATAGAAGATGATCCTTACGGCGAGCTGCGCTATTCAGGCAGGGAAAAAACCTCTTTCAAAACACTGCTGCCTGAAAACACCATCCTGCTGGGGACATTTTCCAAGACGGTTGTGCCCGGCTTCCGGCTGGGGTGGATCGCAGCACCGGAGGGTATTATGGACAGGCTGATCGTGGCCAAGCAGGCCTCCGACCTGCATTCCTGCCAGTTCACACAGTATATTGTCTGCCAGTACCTGAAAGATAATGATATAGACCGCCATATAGCAAAAATCAGGGAGGTTTACGGCAGGCAGGCAGCGGCTATGCTGGCAAGCATCAATGAATATTTTCCGCCGGAAGTAAACAGCACCCACCCTGAGGGCGGCATGTTCCTCTGGGCCAGTTTGCCCGGCAATACTTCTTCCCGGGCACTGCTTGACATAGCGGTGAAGGACAAGGTCATTTTTGTGCCTGGAGACCCATTCTACGTCGGGCGAAAAGAGACCAACACCCTGCGGTTGAATTTTTCCTGTTCGGATGAGGAGACCATCAAGACAGGCATAAAGAGGCTGGGGAAGGCGATTAAGGAGCTGGTGGGATAGGTGCGCCTGTTTAAGGCGTTGTATACAGTAAAGCAGGATACTATAATTGGATGGTGCCGCCGGGGGCAGTATTAAGACCGAAAAGGACTGGAAAATAACTCTGAAAAGCGAAATCATGAATCTATTAGTCCAAAACCTGGCAGGAATAAAGGCCTATCTTTGCAAAAACAGGATAACCGCCTACAGGCTGGTAAACAACACCCACAGGCTGCTGCCGCTGACGGTAGATATTTACCAGGACAATGCGGTAATCCACGTATTCAGCAAAACTGCGCCGGAAGTTTTCAGAGCACTTGAACAGGCACTGAATGAAACCACCGGAGTTGATGCTTTTTTTTACAAAAACAACACCAGGGAAGAGATAGATATCCCCGTCATTCCTCCTAAAAAAATAGTTCAGGAAGAGTACGGCAATAAATTTCTGATCAATCTGTCGGACTACCTGGACACGGGGCTGTTTTTGGACCACCGTGAGACGCGGAGATGGATAGCGGAACAGAGCCGGGATAAAACGGTACTGAATACCTTTGCCTACAGCGGATCGTTTTCGGTATATGCAGCCGGCGCCGGGGCCTTAAAAACTTACAGTATAGACCTATCGGGCGTGTATTGTGACTGGACCAGGGAAAACCTGGCGTTAAACAATCTGCCGCCGGAAAACAACCGGGTATATAAAATGGACTCTATGGAGTTTTTTCAGTATGCCAGAAAGAAAAACCTTGAGTTTGATATTATTATCATCGACCCGCCGACATTCAGCAAAAACAAGGGCAAATCGTTTTCGGTACAAAAAGACCATCCACGATTGATCAGCGCAGCTCTGGAGGTGCTATCGACTTCCGGGTTTATTTTGTTTTCCAACAACTACAGGGGTTTCCGCATTAACCTGAAAGACCTTCCGTTGTGCGCTGTATCAGAAAAACCGGATACTATTCCGCCTGATTTCAGAGGAACACAACCCCACCGGTGTTTTGTGATAAAAAAACGGCAGCGCTTGATGTCAGCGCGTGCCGAAAGACTGCCTTGATATTTTCTGGTTTTTGTGGTAGTATAAAAATGCTGGTTTAGTTTCAGGTGATTACGATCTTAGTAAACAGTCCAATATAATGCATTGGATGACCCCGGATTGAACCAAGTAATAAATTAGGAGGTCATTCAATGACTTTCACAGAGAAATCTCTGCAATGTTCCGATTGCGGAAAATCCTTCCCATTCACAGTTGAAGAACAGGAATTCTTCGCCACCAAAGGTTTCACCAATGAACCCAAGCGCTGTCCTTCTTGCCGTTCGACCAGAAGAGCCGAGCGTTTTGGTGACAGCGGAGGCAACGGCGGCAGGGGCCCGCGCCAGATGTATCCCGCCACCTGTGCACGATGCGGGAAAGAGACAGAAGTTCCTTTTCAACCCCGCGGCGACAAGCCGGTCTACTGCCGGGACTGCTTCAACCAGAACAAATAATACCCTCTAAATAGGTAAGAATATGGGACGGAGTGATCCGTCCCATATTTCACTCAACCTGAGAGATTCCACCACACCTCCAGATTCTGCGTCTATCTTTTGCAGACGCATCCGCTATTGGAGGACTCCCGCATGGCTGTTTGCATGAATAACAGGCAACGCCGGCGGCGCGACAAAATATCTCAATAGAAAGGGTGGTGTTTATGGCCTTATATGTTTCACTCAACGAAGGCGAAAGCCAGGAGTCTCTGATACGGCGCTTCCAGAAATCAATTCAGATGGAAGGAATCCTGAGAGAAGCCAGAGCTTCAGAAACTTTTCTTTCGAAAAGAGATGCAGCCAACCTCAAATCCAAAAGAGCTGCCAGGCGAAAGCGTAAGACCGGACCTTTTACAAAATAGAATCAAGGGGATAAAGCAATGAAAGTGTTACTGATATACCCCCTCTATCCGGATACTTTCTGGAGCTTCAAACACGCTTTAAGGCTGGTTTCAATCAAAGCAGCTTTTCCCCCCCTGGGAGCATTGACCGTTGCCGCCATGCTGCCGGAGAACTGGGAGAAACGGCTGGTCGACATGAATGTCAGCACTCTCAATGACCGCGACATCAAATGGGCGGACTACGTCTTCATCAGCGCCATGGTGGTGCAAAAGGAATCCGTCAAAGAGGTTATCCACCGCTGTAATAAGCTGGGAACAAAGGTGGTTGCCGGAGGGCCGTTATTTACCACCGAACCGGATGAGTTCAGCGGGATTGACCACTTTATCCTTAATGAAGCTGAAGTCACATTGCCTCTTTTCCTGGCTGACCTGGAGAAGGGAAATCCGGGGAAAGTATATTCCACCGCCGTTCATCCCGAAATTACCCAGACACCAGTTCCCCTCTGGTCGCTGATAGACATGAGAAAATATTCTTCTATGAATTTGCAATACTCCCGCGGCTGTCCTTTCAACTGTGAATTCTGCGATATAACCTTTCTTGACGGCCATATTCCCCGAACGAAAACGGCAGCCCAGGTGATGGCCGAAATGGACTCTCTCTACTATGCAGGGTGGAGAGGTGACCTGTTTTTTGTAGATGACAACTTCATCGGCAATAAAAAGAAATTGAAAGAGGATATTTTACCGGCCATTATCGGCTGGATGCAAAAACGGAAACAGCCCTTTAATCTGTTTACAGAGGTATCGGTAAACCTGGCAGACGACATGGAACTGATGCAGATGATGGTAAAAGCCGGATTCAGCAAGGTCTTTGTGGGCATCGAGACGCCCAATGAAGAAAGTCTGGCTGAATGCGGCAAGAAGCAGAATACCAGCCGCGATTTGATAGCCACGGTTAAAACTCTACAGAACCAGGGTTTTGAAGTAATGGCCGGGTTTATCGTGGGTTTTGACAACGACCCTGTTTCAATTTTCAAGACACAAATCAGCTTTATACAGAAGAGCGGCATAGTTACTGCCATGGTGGGTCTGCTCAATGCGCCCAAAGGGACAAGGCTTTACCAGAGACTCAAGGCAGAAAACCGCTTGATACAGGAAAGCTCGGGTAACAATACCGATTTTTCACTGAACTTCGTTCCCAGGATGAATCCCGATGCGCTGATCGACGGCTACAAGGAAATCCTGAACACAATTTATGCGCCCAACAACTATTATGCCCGCATTAAAACGCTGCTCAAAGAATACCGCCCCAAGGTCAGAACCTGGAGTTTAAAAAACGTCAGCTTTAATCTACGGGGATTTATAAATTGCATGTGGTTCATGGGAATCAGGGAAAAGGGACGAAGGCACTACTGGACATTGATGGCTGACACCCTGGTTACGAGACCAAAATCCCTGCCGCTGCTGGTGACACTCTCCGTTTACGGCTACCATTTCAGGAGGACAATCCAGCAATATACAGCCCAGCCGCAAACGAGATAAGGATTTAACCGGGAACTGCCAGGTATTATTGTTCCGGGACCATTATCTTTCCCCGGATGATATCATTTTCAATTTCACGGATTTTTAACTCTACATCCGGAGTGACTAAAGCCGAATTGAAGGCTATACCCACTCCACCTTCCTTCAGTCCCTGAGTTATAATGCCGCTGTCTTTTCCCCCCCGGTATTCGGACTTAATCAGGTTGTAGACCATAGCGTCCATGTTTTTAACGGCGCTTGCCAGGACATTTTGAGGAGCTGCGTAGCTCTGGTCTGTATCCACGCCAAGGGCGTAGAAACCATTTTCAGCGGCAGCCTCAATCATTCCCAGGCTCCCAGCGCCAGCCGGGGCATAGATCACATCCACTCCCTGCTGATGCTGCTGCAAGGCCAGATTGTACGTTACGCCGTCGTTCAGCCAGTTGCCGGCAAAATCCACAATGACTTCACAATCCGGCCTGATATAACGGGCTCCGGCCTGATATCCAGCCAGGAAACGCCGGATAGAGGGCAAGTCCATACCTCCAATGAAGCCGATCCTGCCGGAAGCGGACTTCAAGGCCGCCGCAGCCCCCACCAGAAACGAACTCTCCTGGTCGCGGGCCAAAAGTGAAACAACATTTTCCTGACCGGCAATATCCCCGTCCACCAGGGCAAAACGCTGCTGCGGATAATTTTTGTAGACATTTTTAAGGCTTTCACTCTGGCTGGAACCAATGCAGATTACCAGTTCATGCTGACAATCCCCGGCATAACGTCTGATCAAGGACTGCGTCTCGCCCTCTGAAGTTGAAACAGAAAAATCCAGGCTTATGCCCAGTTCCATCTGGGCATTTTCCAGTCCGCGCAGACAGCCTGTGCTGAAGGCATCATCAGCCACGGGAGAATCGAAAATCATAGCTACCCGGAACAGGGCTCGCGCCGACCACTCCGGCACGGGCCAAACAACGGCGGCGGTGGCCCTGTCAGGCGGCCAGACCGTGCGGTACTGCCGGTCGAGCATCTGGCAGACCAGGTTACCGGCCAGAACATTCTGATGTGTTGCGGGATCAAATTTGACGCCTTTCCAGGGCATAATCGTTTTACCGGCGGGCAGATCAGTTTCCAGCAAGGCGGTCCTGACGTCCTCAGGGCTGACGGAAGCTGCCCGGTTGAGGGCATCGGCCAGAACTGAGAGGGCGGTAAAAGCACGAGAGGAATCGCTGTTCATCTCCGCCCCATAGCGTTCACTGAAAAGGCGGCTGACACTGCCGGCCAGTGGATTTTTTCCCGCCCAATCATCCGACCAGACTTCCCGTGAAAAAACAAAATTGCTGTCTTCGCCCAGGGAAGTGACAAAGGCAGGATCGTCAAAGCCCGCCCCTATGGTGAGAATGGCAGACGGGTTAACGTCTTTCTGCTTGTAGGCCTGCATAAAAAGAATGGCGTCCGCCGTATATGACGCCTGGAATATCAGGTCAGGACCAGCCTGTTTGAGTTTTTCCACTTCAGCAGATACATCCCGGCTGCTGGAGGAATAGGCGACATCTTCAACGATGCTATACCCTTCCTTTTCTGCATATTGCCGGACATAGCCGGCAAACTCGCTGCCCCAGATAGAGTCCTCATAGACAATGGCAGCCTTAGAGGAAAGGGGGCCGTTTTCACCCATGACTTCCTTAAGGAACTGCATATAGCTTTGAACAAACATATCGTCACCGGGGGAGGTACGGAAGAACCATTTATATCCACGGTTGGTCAGGCTGGGCGCGGTTGAAATATCCGCAATAAAGGGAATGCCTTTTTCCTCGGCCACCTGGCTGGCGGCTGCGGTCACGGCGCTGTGATAACAGCCTATCAAAGCCGTTACTTTTTCTTTTTCAATCAGACGCAGCGCCTCACTGCGAGCCACTGTTTCCGAACCCTGGCTATCGGCGAATACCAGCTCTATTCGACTATTATGTAAAGTTTCAATACCTTCTGTTTCAGCCAAAGGAAGACTGAGATCGTGTTTGCGGTTGATTATGTCAACCGAAAGCAGAAGGGCCTGGCGGATCGCTGCGCCCGTTTCGGCCTGGGCGCCACTTAAAGGGTAAATGGCCCCGATCCTGACGGTATTTTCATTTTCTGCTTTGCATCCCGGTAATAACAGCAGGGCAATCAGGCATAAAACCGGTACCAGGGAGAGTAGTTTTTTGAACATCATTGATCCTTATAAGTATTACCAGGAAAATAACAATATTATTGGAGTCGACGTCCGGGTCACCAGGTGACTGCGCAAGGAGAAGCCTGAACTCTGTTCAGGACAGTGACACGGAGTCTGCTCGGCACCCAGAGGGTACCCGCTATTCTATTCCCTGCCGGGGGCTTACGGCAAGGCTCAACCGTCCGCTCGACTCGACTTTAATTCTTCAGTGTGACACAGACAAGTGTCATGAATGATTACTTCAATTCCTCAACAAGTATAAGTTTCCATTGAACAGCGTGCAACTCGAATGTAACCCAGCGGGCCTGTTTTTTAACAGTAATATGCATGCCGGTATCCAGGAAAGAATACTCACCGATTCCAGAATTAGTCACAGCCATAGCCTTGCCCAGGGTAACCAACTCGGAATAGTGTTTATACAAAAGGTCAGTAAAAAGGTTCCTACCAATTTCTTGCGGGTCAACATCATAAGTTATGAGCCCATCCGGCTGCATTACCCAGATAGTGAACTTTGTTCCGGCGGTTGCTATGGAGATGATATTACCCAGCAGGTTTTCAGGTTCAAAAATGACGCTGACAGCCCCCTTCAGCTCCTGTCCGGCAGAAAAGACCGGGCAGTCCAGGGCAACAGCTTCAAAACCCTCCGCCGTCATGAAATTATAGGTCATAGCAGGCTGTCTTTCGGCGAACAAGCGAACAATCTGTTCCTGACCGCTGATATCGGTGCCTTCGAAATGGCGGAGAGAGGCGGGTTCAACGGCTGCCAGATGGCCACTGAGGTCGATAGTGGCGGCATCATAAAGGTAGGGATGAGAACCGATCAGCCCGTTAAGCAGGCTGCGGGCTTCGGAACCTGTAAGATCCAGGATAGAGAGCTTCTGCGCAACAGCCGACAGGTCATTGTCCAGGGACGACATGGCGTCGGTTATCTGCCGCTGCACTCTGGACAGTACCGCATCCGCCTCATCCCGGGAATAGAGCCGGTAGTCCGCCCAGGTCTCCCATTTGCGGTAGGAAGCAATAAAGTCCCTCTGGGACTTCAACACCCGTGAGTAGAAGGGGTTGCCGGCAGCCCTGTCATCCGCCAGGCGGTTGGTGATGGCAATTATTTTGTTTATAGCTTCATTGTCCAGTATGCTGATTTGCGTCCCGTACTGTTCGAATTTTTCCAGGTATTGGGAATTGGCCCCTTCCAGCCCTGCCATAAAGTCCACCAGGCTGATTTCCTTGCAGGCTGCTTCCACCACGTTTTTCAGGTCTTCCGGCAATTTAGCAAAGGCATCCCGGTTGATAATGGTCTCAAACATGGCAGAGGGCTGATGCCAGGAAGGCAGACTAACATAGGGAGCGACCTCCTGGAAACCCATTGGCCAGTCCACAGCCGGGGTGGAGAATTCAAAGCCATCGATTTCACCGCTCTGCATGGCGCTTTTTATCTCGTCCGGAGGGGTCAATACGGCAGTAGCCCCAAGCTCCTCCACAACACCGGCGGCCAGGCCGGAAACCCTCAGCTTCAAACCCTTGAAATCATCCAGTGTACGTACGGGTCTGGCGGTAAAAAAACCGAACTCCGGGCCAACCAGCCCGCCCGGAAAGGCGATTATGCTATATTTTGAATACAACTCCTGCCATAGCTCCAAACCCTGCGAAGGACCATACATCCAGACAACCCATTCCTGGGCAGCCATCTGCCCGGGGATGGAGCTAAAGAGTTCAAAGGCAGGGTCTTTATCCAGCCAGTAGCCGGACCAGCTATGCCCCATTTCAACCTTTCCCTCTTTAACAGCTTCCATCACCTCAAACGCACCGGCTACCGATCCGGCAGGATACGGTTCAACGATCAGGCGGCCGCCGCTTAGTTCCTTGATACGCTCGCAAATAGCTATTGAGGCCTGTGTATAAAAGAGGTTATCGGCAGCCCAACTGGTAGCCATTCTCCACCTGATTTGAGGGGTTGACACGGCACAGCCGGGCAAACTAAATACCAGTACGGCGGCCAGAATCAAGAGCAGGGCTGCAATAGATAGTTTTTTCATCTTTAACGAACTCCTGAAGTAAGAATACTTTAGTTTAAAACCCAGTACAGGACAGCCTCTATTAATAATACACCAAATCCATACCCATTTTTAAAGGATTAGCCGGGGACTTGACGCCAATTGCATGTAATAGTAGTATGTTTTTGCCCTGATTTTTGCTATACTTTCAAGCATTCCAATGTTTTTTAATAAGCCTGTCCGGGTCATAAATATTTTTTCGCAGGAGGATTCGTCATGAAAGTGTACCAGGTAGTAGCCTGCCAGGGCGCTTTCTGGAGCGCCCATGATAAAAACGAGCTTCAGAAAAACATCAACCACGCCCTTGAAATGGTCCGCTGGGGTTATAACTGCTACGCCGTCAGAGATCCCGTCAGGCTTTTTGCCTTCGGTGAGATGAACATCTGCGGCATACCCGGACTGACCATGGACGAACACCGCAAAATCGCTATCACTATTCCTGGACCGGAGACGGAATGCTTCGTCAAGCTGGCCGCGGAAATCAATACCTTCATCGTGCCGGGAAGCTGGATTGAGTATGATCCCGATTACCCTGACGTCCTCTTCAATACCTGTTTTCTGGCAGGACCGGAAGGTATCCTGGCAAAGTACCGCAAGGTCAATCCGGTGCCCGGCATGGAACTGGTTGTATCCCCTCATGCTTTGATAGGTTCCGGTTACAACACAACAAAGACCCCCTTGTTCCCCGTCGTTCCGACCGATATAGGCAATATCGGCATGTTTATCTGCTATGATTCCTTTTTCCCGGAGGTAGCCCGGCAGCTTGCCTACAACGGGGCTGAGATTCTTGTGGGTGTTACAGCTGACTTCTATCCCGGAGGTGACAGAATCCTGAGCTACTGGAACACTTGTACCAGGTTGAGATCTTTTGAAAATGTATGCTATGGTTTGTATGTAAACGGGG
>CAYLVC010000022.1:10750-17395 GCA_964387005.1 uncultured Dehalococcoidales bacterium
TGTACCAGGTTGAGATCTTTTGAAAATGTATGCTATGGTTTGTATGTAAACGGGGGCGGCACGATCAGCCAGAATCCACCGGTCAGTGTGACCGGGCGCAGTCAAATTGTCGATTACCAGGGGAGAGTGTTGACCATCCTGGACGGCGGAGAAGCTATCACCTCGGCCACCTTCAACCTCGACATGTTGAGGCATGCAAGAAAAACACACAATCTGCTGCTTCAAAACAGGAAGGAGGCTTACGATTATCTGAACAGGCCTTAATGTTCCAAGGGTGGGAATATGCCTTTACGCCGTTATCCGGTTCGCCATATACAGTAAGGATGGGCTTTGGAAAAAAAATTAAACGATAGCAATACTCAAAAAGACGCTTCGTCTGCGGGAATTGAGATAATCACGGACAGGGCCGCACCATTGCTGCCAGAAATATTGTCTGACTGCGCGGCTTCCTTTAAGTCCGGATTCAACGAACCTCCCTGGGATGTCTATGAATACAACTTCACTTCAGAAAGCGCCCGCAAGGAGTTGTCCGGGTTGATCTCCGCCATACTTGAATCAGCGGGGGCATTTATTATTCTGAGGGAAGGGGGGAAGGCCGCTGGATTTAGTGTCGTAACAGACCTGGGTGTTATACTTCAAGAGCTGAAAAAGGTCGAAAAACGTAAATATTTGCCGGCGGGCTTTCATCATCCCGCCCACTATTTTGACGCTTTATCCCAACTGCTGAATGTCTCCCATCAAGAGTTCAATATGATCGGCTACCTGGCGGACGTGGTTGTGGACAAGAAATACAGGGGAAAAGGCTACGCGACCATTTTAATCAGATCGAGCCTGGACTATCTCTCCGGCGCGGGTAAACAACATGCACTGGCCTGGACCGTTAATCCCGCTATAGTCAATTTACTGGGCCAACTGGATTTCCGGCCTGTCCCGCAAATTGGCCTTGAGGGTGAGGGTATCGATTTCATTTTTAAGAATGATGTTCTTTATCCGACCCTGGTTTATCCGCTGAAAACGAAAGCCAATCCGGGTACCTATCCCCCGATTGCCCGGCATTTCTTTAAAACCTTCGGGACATCCGCCTTCGTATGACCGTGATGTATCGGGCGTGGGGTCGAATGTCAATAGTGTACACCAATTCAACACCCACTTTTTACAGAGTTCGCTGCGGACTTTCCGTCGTCAAATAAAATAGCAGTTTGACACTGCTGAATTGCCGTGTTAAGATATATACCAGAATTCTCTAGAGCCATCCGGCCTACATCCCGCCTCGGCGGGACAGGGAGGATGAGCCGGTATCCGCCTTTAGCGGATCGACGGTAACGCTGGAAACGGCGTTATTTCCCAAATTGGAAAGGAGAAGGAATGATGTTGTTCTGCCATTACAATACAGCGCTGCCTATTTGCCGGGCGAGCGCTGTTTTTTATTCTTCTCCTCATAGCTTTTTTTGAAGCGCCCCTTCTCCTTTCCAATTGACCCATAAACTATCTGCAACGACTTCTGTTGTTGCGCATACAGGTGGTTGCTAACCGCAATATTTTACGACGTTATTTAGATTATTTTTTGTGAATTAAATTCTCCGGAGCTGATGGGCCTACATCTCTGTCAAAAAGGGACAAGGCCGGCAGCCGGTATCAGCACCCTGAAGGGGGCACCCTGGGGGTACCCGCTATTTTTCTGGGGCTTGCCCCAGACCCCTGTGGGTATCGCAATAATGATGGGCTTTGCCCAAACCCTTTAAGGAATGTGCGGATCGACGGCAGCACTGGAAACGGTGCTGTTTCCCGGGTTGGAAAGGAGAAGTATTGGTGACTTTATTTTGTCAGGGTAATACATCTTCTGTAGAATCTTTTCCATTTTTCCGGATAAAGACTTTTCAATCTACCTCCTTTCCGACCGTAATCATGCTGCAAGTAAGGATTATCAGTTACGCAAGGGCATGCATTGCCGGCGGAAAGCGAGGTGAGCGATGATTATGTAAATTATATCCAGTCTTTGCCGTGCATTACAAACTACCAGAAAACCTTAAGGAGATTCAAATGAAGAATAGTAATTTCAAGATATTCACTCTGACCGCTTTGATCCTGATATTAATCGTGTGCCTGCCAGGCTGCAAAGGACCAGGCGGCGAGACACAACAACTCACTTCGACCGCAGCAATAACAACCACGGCACCTGCTGCACCGGTTTCAACCAGCACAAAGCCGGTGGTTACAACTCAAACCAGTCCGACCCAATCCATTGAGCCAACCAATACAACGACAATTGCGGTCAAACCGGCTGATACTCCGGAAAAGACCGTTACAGAGACACCAAAAACATCAACCGAACCTGCACCGACAACGGTTGAGACAGTCAGCCCTACACCCAGTGATACTCCCACACCCAGTCCAACGGCTACACCTTCTCCTTCACCTACAGCCAAAACTACAACCGGCGGTTCGTCGGGTGGTGGAGGCGGAGGAGGGTATGTCACCACTTATTATACAAGTGCAGACCTTTTTGGGGTCAAACAATTGATCGAAACCACCAGTGACGGCAGACTTAAGAAAGAATTTACTGCAAGCTCGGAAGACGGCATTGTCACACTGAAAATAGCGGCCGGCACATATGTCCGGAACAGTGCAGGCAGAAGACTTCAAATTCTGACCGCGACAAATGCAGATGATGCGGTTAAAGCAGAAGGAACAGAAATCGTGTGCCCGGTTTACAGCTTCGGAGAAGCCGGAGCAACATTCGATCCGGCAATTATCTTTACGTACAAATACAACCTGGATGAATATCCCGAGGTAGCTGAAGACACGCTCTATTTTGCCGGCTATGAGGGTGAAACCGAAACGTGGACAAAGATCGATGAGGGCGTTGTCCTCAACAAAACCCAAGACACGATTACGGCCTCGATAAGCCATTTCAGCACCTACGGAATAATCGGAAATACGACCCGTACTATTACCGATATGTACGGGACAGAGCTGGTGATACCCGCTGTGATCAACCGGGTTTTATCCGGCGGCCCGGTTGAAACTCAACTGATCTACATGCTGGCCCCGGACAAACTCTGTGCGATCAACGGAAAAGAAGGCGACTCGTTCTGGAATGATAGCCCGGATGGGACCGGTGCTTATATTCCAGACAAATATAAGGACCTGCCCAATATTGGAAGCTGGTCAAGCTCACCACAAAGCTTCGAAGCTGCCATAGCTGCCGATCCGGATATCGTTCTGGAGGGCAAGACCAAGAACCTGGCAAACTACCGTACTCAATTCGGTTCGATTCCCGTGGTGGGAGTTAACGCCGGAGCCAGTTTGTGCTGGGACTTTGAGGATGAAATAACTTTTGTGGGCAATCTGCTGGGTGTTCCGGAGAAAGCGGCTGAGCTTATCGCCTATTATCAAGAGGCCATGGGCTACGTTAACGGTGTTGTCGGAGGCTTCAGGGGAGAATCGATAACAGATGAAGACGGACCTGAAAAAATCAGGGTATATTATGCCGAAGGCACCGATGGATTAAGTACCGATGCCAAGGGTTCCTGGCATACCAACCTGCTGTGGTTCTGCGGCGGCGCCAATGTGGCCGATGTCGATGTTCAAAACACATCACAGATGGTAATTGTCAGTATGGAAGACATCATAGGCTGGGATGAAACAGACCCGATCGACATGATCATCATGGGGCGGAGCACATTGACGACCACCTACAGTGATATTATGAACTCGGAGTTATGGCAAATCCTGGACTGCGTTAAAAACGGCAAGGTCTACATACGCCCGGAAAATCCTACTTCCTGGTTTGACGGGCCTCCCGGTTACGGTCAGATCATCGGTATGTACTGGATGGTTAATGTGTTGTATCCCGATCTTACCCAGGACCTCAATCTGAGCGAAAAAATCAAAGAGTTCTATACCAAATTCTACCATTATGATTTATCAGATGCTGAGGCAGCCAACCTGCTCAATCAACCCGGAAATTAGCCTAAAACATGTTTGAGAGCATTGATCAAAAATTGAACAAAACCAAAAGAGTGTTCTTGCGACTTCCCAGGTTAAACGGGGTATCGGCCGGGGTAATACTGGTTGTTATTCTGATAATGCTCTTTCTCCTGTCTTTCGGCATCGGCAGATACTCCGTTTCACCCGCAGACGTGGTTAAAATCCTGGTCTCAAAGGTAGTACCCATCGACCACACCTGGAGAGATGCCCTGGAAACGATAGTCATGAACATAAGGCTGCCCCGCATACTGGCGGCTATGCTGGTAGGGGGCAGCCTTTCACTGGCCGGGGTTTCGTTCCAGGGGCTTTTCCGCAATCCGCTGGTATCGCCGGATATTCTCGGGGTGTCTGCCGGGGCGGGATTCGGAGCAGCCCTGGCAATCCTGATGAACGCCGACAACTGGGGAATACAGATCTCTGCCTTTTGTTTTGCCCTCATGGCAGTAGGTATTGCATTCGGAGTGAGCCGTATGGTAAAAGGCAACCCGACGCTCAGCCTGATTCTTTCCGGCATGGCGATTGGTTCTCTCTTCAGTGCTTTCCTATCTCTGGCGAAATACATAGCCGACCCGATCGATCAACTGCCATCCATCACATTCTGGCTGATGGGCAGCTTATCCGGCATGGAAAACCGCGACGTACTCTATGCCGCCATTCCCATGTTAGCCGCAATCAGCGTACTGATCCTGATCCGATGGCGCTTCAATGTATTGGCCATGGGAGAAGAAGAAGCCCAGGCGCTGGGTGTGGATACCGGCAAATTGAGAATCATCATCGTCATTTGCTGCACAATGGTCTCGGCCTCAGCCGTCTGCATCAGCGGTGTTATCGGCTGGGTGGGACTGGTTATCCCGCACATCGGGCGTTTACTGGTGGGGCCGAATCACAAGCGGCTGCTGCCGGTATGCCTGCTGCTGGGGGCGGCCTATCTGCTGTTTATAGACAACATTGCCCGTGCAGCCCTCAGTATAGAAATACCTATCGGTATCCTGACAGCTATCGTTGGAGCACCGTTTTTCATTTACCTTCTTAACAGGGGAGGCAAGGGATGGGTATAAAATTCGAGGTTAAAGAAGCCGGTTATCATTACGATCCGGAAAAAACCAGCGGGTTCACCGATGTTGCTTTCAGGATAGAAGAGGGAGAAGTGATGTCAATTCTGGGACCTAACGGCTGTGGAAAAACCACCCTGTTGAAATGCCTGAACAACCTGGTTAAATTGCATGAGGGAAGCATTACAATCAACGACCGGGATATCTCCCGTTTGCCGCGTGCTGAAATAGCACGTTCAATAGGTTATGTACCACAGTTGCACCAGCCGGCTTTCCCTTTTTCAGTCCTGGACGCTATTCTGGTGGGCAGAACCCCCCATCTGGGTCTACTTTCTTCACCCGGAGCCAGGGACAGGCAAATAGCCGAAGAATCTCTTGAATCCATGGGAATTTCCAACCTGAAAGATAAACCCTACACTCAGATCAGCGGGGGCGAGAGGCAACTTGTGATGTTCGCCAGGGTACTGGTACAGCAACCCTCTCTGCTCCTGCTGGATGAGCCGACATCGCACCTGGACTTCGGCAACCAGATCCGACTACTAAGAATAGTGCAAAGGCTGGCCTCCACAGGTCTGCCGATAATCATGACATCCCATTTTCCCGACCATGCCTTTCTGGTCTCCAGCAAGGTAGCCCTGATGCAGAAAGGCCAGTTCATCGATATCGGCCTGCCGGAGAAGGTGATAACTGATTCCAATCTGGAAAAGGTTTATAATATCAAGGTCAGGGTGATGGATGTAGATACGGGTGTCAACCACAAAATATGCGTGCCTGTTGAGGACTGCCATTCAGCCGAACAGAAAAAACAGGATCATTTCAGGAGGTCTAATGGACAATTTTGAATTTTTCTTAAAAAAGGCAAGCGATTATCACGGGCATATCTGTGCCGGTATAGCGCTGGGAACCAAGATGAGCCTGGCGGCCATGAAAGCCCTGGGACTGGACCCGGCGACAAAAAACAAAAACCTGATTGTGTACACCGAAATCGACCGCTGCATGACAGATGCGGTACAGGTCATTACGGGCTGCTCCCTGGGACACCGTTCCTTGAAATATATCGACTACGGCAAATTCGCCGCCACTTACGTTAACCTGGATACCGGCAGAGCCCTGAGGGCATCGATCAAAGAAAGCTTCAACAGCAAAGGTCCTATCGAAGAGGTCGTGCGGACTATTGCTCAAACCCCAGACTGTGAGATGGTAATCCTCCAGGAAGTTGAGATAAAAATTCCTGAAACGGATTTGCCCGGGTCTCCCCGGGAGAAAGCGTATTGCTCTGTCTGCGGAGAAAGGGTTGTGGACGGACGCGAGATAAAAAGCGGCGAAAAAACGCTTTGCCGGGCCTGCGCCGGAACGAAATACTACATTGAAAAGAAATAATCAAAATCCCGAGGAAAAAGATGGATTTCAGAACAATAGATTGGAATGCCCAATGGCAGGCCGAATCAAGCAGCTCAAGCTGGAGCAAGTCACCCCAAAAAGACCTGTGGAACAAGCGGGCGGACAGTTTCAGCCAGCGTATCAACCGGGTGGTAGAGGGCAAGGAGTCCCTGGACAAAAATGACTACATATCAAGGATGCTGGAGCGCATCGAGATCAAGGG
>CAYLVC010000022.1:17405-17643 GCA_964387005.1 uncultured Dehalococcoidales bacterium
GACGGTACTGGATATCGGGAGCGGGCCGGGGACAGTAGCGATACCCCTGGCAAAAAAGGCCGGCAGCCTGACAGCCCTGGATATTTCTGCGGAGATGTTGAAATACCTGAAAAACAACGCAGAGAAAAGCGGCCTCAAGAACATCAAGTGTATCAATGCCGCCTGGCAGGACGCTTTTGCCGGAAACATGGTAGAGGAACATGATGTAATCGTGGCTTCACGCTCGCTGATGACAGGC
>CAYLVC010000023.1:0-8398 GCA_964387005.1 uncultured Dehalococcoidales bacterium
CCGTAGTACGTATGGAGGTGGCCTGCTGCTCCGGCCTGGTGAATATTGCGCGTAAAGCCCTTCAGGTCAGCAAAAAGGATATACCCATCACGGAAGTTACGATAGGTATCAAAGGAGATGTCAAATCAGCCTGAAAGCCGCTTTTGGAAAGAAAAAACAGCCTGATCAAACCCCCTGCTCCGGCCTCGCAGCCTGAATTATTGCTGAAAACTATAGCCAAGCATCATTATATCTTGCTATAATACCAGTATAAAAAGGCTAAAGGAGAAAATGATGGCAAAGGCTAAAGAAGAACCTAAAGCTGAACTGGCAAGATATAAATGCACCGGCTGCCTGTGGATCTATGATCCCAAATACGGTGATGCCGCCAACGAAGTCCCCCGCGGAGTGCCTTTTGAGAAATTGCCTGCCAGTTTTATCTGTGGAGTCTGCGGCTGCACCAAGGAAAAATTTGTAAAAGTAGAAGAGAAGAAAAAGTAATACTTAAGAAGGGGAGCCGAATACTCCCCTTTAACTGCTGGTATTACGGATTATGCCTGGTTTTATCCCGGCATCCTTGCCAATAGTATTCAGTTATGATTTTAGATCATAAACGCTGGAGAGAAGGGAATATTCCACCAGTCCGCTTTCGGCCATGTTTTCTACCTCGATCCCGGCCTCCGCCACAGCTGCCGCGGGATTAAGTCCGCCCAGCATCACTACTCCCACCCGGTTCAGTCCCACAGAAATCTGGCAGACCGGTTCGCTGGTATTGCCCAGCAGGTATACCCCTAGCAGACCGGCTTCTTTCAACAGTGCTATTTTTTCATCCACAATGCTGCGGGCAGCTGCGGGTATCTCACGGAAATTAGCCAGAATCTTGCCGTTGCCGGTTTTGACCAGTTCCCCGACAGCCGTCATCCTGGCCCGGATATACTGTTCGGATGGATCAAGTGAGGTGCCGGTATAGCTGATCAGCGCCACGAAACGGCGGGGCTTATTGGCGCGTATTTCCAGTACTCCCCCGAAACGGGACTCAATAGGAATACCCGCTTTCAGAAGTACACCATTGACCACTACGCTGCAAATGGTAGCCAGTCCGGTTTTGCCTCTGGGAATTACAACAGAGCCAATTTTTTGCCCTTCACGGGCGACAGCTACCAGGTGGCTGACAGCCAGCCCGGCCCTGAAAACTTCCTTCATGATTTTAAGAGCTTCAGGAAACCTGTCCTTATCGATTACGGAGGTATTGACCGGGACCAGTCCCGTTCTGTCCAGAGGATTGAAGGTAGTGCGGAAAGCCAGCAATTCCAGTTTATCCAGGATAAAGCCTACCTGGTCCGGCGCCAGCGCCATCCTGAGCTCCTCCATTCCCTCCGGAGTCAGCATGCGACCGTCCCGCCCCAGGGGCTGTGTGAATCCGCGTTCATCGGTTATCCGCAGATGATAGCGTACAGCTCTTTCACTTAACATGATGCCGTAACGCTCAAGTTCCCGTGCTATAGTGATCGAACCCAGCGGTTCGGAAGATTCACTCAGTACCTTCAGAATCGAAATCACCTTGCGTTCCGTCTCAGATCCCGAGCCCTGTATAACCCTGATATCTCTGGGCTCCCTGGAATAGTTCATAGACATAACCCGGCCTCCCTCTTCTGGAATGGCTGATCCCTGAACTTTCAGCGGATTGTTTTATCCGCCAGCTTCAAAAAATATTGATGAAATCTGAGATCCCCGGTCAGTTCAGGATGGAAAGATGTTACTATCATATTGTTCTGTCTGGCTGCGACGATCACCCCGTCCGGCAATTTCGCCAGTATTTCCACCTGTGGGCCTGTCCTGTAAATCAAGGGAGAGCGGATAAAGACCGCATGGAAGGGTTCTTCCCCCAGATCGCGTACGGGGAGGTCTATTTCGAAGCTGTCCACCTGGCGTCCGAAGGCATTCCGTTTAACCTCGATATCCATTACCTGGAGGGGATCAAGCTCCGAACTCTGTGAATTAAAGACCTTCCTGGCCAGGCAAATCATGCCGGCACAGGTACCCATTACGGGGAGTCCCGAGGCAATTATGTGCTGCAGCGGCTGAAACAGTCCGAAGATATGCATCAGCTTTAAAATGGTGGTGCTTTCACCTCCCGGTATGATCAGTCCGTCCAATCCGTCCAATTGCTCAGGCAGGCGTACCTCGACAGGAATTTTACCCAGTCCGCGGATAGCGGCGGCGTGTTCGATAAAGGCTCCCTGCAAAGCCAGAATTCCGATATTCATGTAAATCCTTTTTGAACATATTCAACATTATGTTAGCACATTCCCTGCCTTTTCGGTAATTGCATGAAACGAATAGCGGGCTGAAGGATAGAAACCCAGCAGCCCGCTATAGCTAGTCCCTCCCATCCGGAAGGCCTCCGGTTCCGGAGGAGCAGTGTCAAGACTAAATTATGGGCAGGTATTTACGTAATTCGTAATCGGTTACACTGGCGCGGAAATGGTCCCACTCTTTTTTCTTGTTATCGATGAATGATTCGAATGTATGGTCACCCAGAGCCTTCCTGACCAGTGTGCTCTTTTCCATCAGATGAATGGCTTCGAGAAGGCTGGCCGGCAGGACGCCGATTCCCAGCTTCTGTCTCTCCGCCGGCGTCATGTGGTAGACATTGCCCTCTGCCGGGGCGGGCGGCTCAAGGCCTTCTTCAACACCCTGGAGACCGGCAGCCAGCAAGACACTAAAACACAGGTAAGGGTTGCAGGCGGGGTCCGGGGAGCGAATTTCAAAGCGCGTGGCATTCTCTTTGCCTGGTTCGTAACCCGGTACTCTGATCAGGTCGGAACGGTTGCGGATTGCCCAGGAAAGATAGACGGGGGCTTCATATCCCGGGACCAGCCGTTTGTAGGAGTTAATCCATTGATTGGTCACGGCAGTAAACTCGGGGGCATATTTCAGCAGGCCGGCAACGAAGCTCTGAGCGATTTTAGAGAGGTTAAACAGCCCGCCTTTCTCGAAGAAGGCATTTTTACCGTTCTTAAAGAGAGACTGATGGACATGCATTCCGCTGCCGTTGATGCCGAAGATAGGTTTGGGCATGAAGGTGGCATAAACGCCGTGCTTGGCGGCGATTTCCTTAACCACCAGGCGGTAGGTCATAACCTGGTCTGCCATGGTCAAAGCATCGGTATATCTCATGTCGATCTCATGCTGGCTTATAGCTACCTCGTGATGAGACTTGTCCACCCCGATGCCCATCTCTTCCAGGGCCAGTACCGTCTCGTTTCTCAGTTCGGTAGCGGCATCCAGTATGGTCATATCATAGTAGCCGCCCTCATCCAGTCCGTCTGTGCCTTTATCATTTTTGAAATAGAAATACTCCAGCTCGGGACCGACATAAAAGGTAAAACCCAGGTCGGTGGCTTTCTTGAGGTTTCTCTTCAATACATATCTTGGATCTCCCTCAAAAGGTGCGCCGCCCGGTTTGCGGATATCGCAGATCATCCTGGCCAGGGCGACATCCTCCCTGGGTCTCCAGGGCAGCAGCTGGAAGGTATCCAGGTCAGGTACGGACATCATATCGCTTTCATCTATACGCGAAAAACCTTCAACCGATGAGCCGTCGAACCCCATGCCGTTATCTATTGCACTTTCCAACTCCGAGACCGGAATCGCATAGCTCTTAAGCTGGCCCAGGATATCGGTGAACCACAACTCGACAAATTTGACATTGTGTTCCCTGGCCATCTTGAGCACATAATCTTTCCCTTCTTGTTTCCCTTTCTTTTCCATGAAAAATTCCTCCCGTTTAAAATTCAGACTAGCTATTCTGGTTTATTAATTTAAGTTTAGAACACTATTGTTACAAATGTATTAAATCCCGGTTAACTTTACGTTACACCGCATAAAACTCACCTTACGGCTAACCAGGCGGCCTATTCACCTCCATAGGCTCTTTCTCCATGTTGAGACAGGTCCAGACCTACCGTTTCTTCAGTCTCGTTTACTCTCAACCCTATTGTCGCATTGATCAATTTGCCGATGATCCAGGTCATCCCGAAGGAAAAGACCCAGATGGCCGCCACGCCTGCAAGTTGTATGAGAAGCTGTACCGGTCTTCCGTAAAACAGACCGTTGACCCCTGCGCTGTTAACGCTGACGGTAGCAAAAAGACCAACAGACATGGTACCCCAGGTGCCGCCCATTCCGTGCACAGCCCAAACATCCAGAGACTCATCGATTTTTCTTTTCATTCTAAAGAGGATGCAATAGTAGCAAATAACCGCAGCTACCACCCCAATGGGAATGGCCATAATGGGAGAGACATAGCCGGAGATGGGTGTAATAGCTCCCAGGCCGGCTACAGCTCCGGTAACAATACCCGATACTGTCGGACGGCGGAAATACCAGCTAAGGATCATCCAGGTGAAAGCTCCAGCTGCGGCTGAGATATTGGTTGATACAAAGGTGCTGACAGCCAGTCCCCCGGAGGTCAGGGCACTGCCGCCGTTAAAACCAAACCAGCCAAACCAGAGCAGTCCGGCCCCTATTACTACCATGGGTATGCTGTGGGGCTGCATGGGCATGCCGTCATTGTAACCCCGCCTGGGTCCCAGCAGGAAAGCCATAGCGAAAGCTGAGACACCGGCTGAGATATGGACCACCATTCCACCGGCGAAATCCAGAGCACCCAGCCTGGCCAGCCAGCCCCCGCTGCCCCATACCCAGTGGGCGATGGGGCAGTATACCAGCGTGAACCAGAGGACTGAAAAGACCAGGATTGCGCTGAACTTCATTCTCTCGACCACTGCGCCGGTAATCAGTGCTACGGTGATAACTGCAAACATCATCTGGAAAATCATAAAGGCCAGGTGAGGTACGGTACTGGCATATACCGACGAGGGAGACTGGCCGACATTTCTCAGTGCGATATAGTCCAGGCCTCCAATAATTCCACCCCAGTCAGTACCAAAAACCAGGCTGTAGCCGTATAAGACCCAGAGCAGACCGATTACCCCCAGCGACATAAAACTCATCATGATAGTTGAAAGTACATTCTTGCTGCGTACCATGCCGCCATAAAAAAGGGCCACGCCGGGGGTCATCAGCATGACCATGGCAGTCGAAATCAGCATCCAGGCAGTATCTCCTGCGTTAATATACACAAACAGGCTCCTTTGGATTTACATTTATTCCAGTGTAGAGCCTGTTTGTTACAATCATATTACGTAGCTGTGTATTTCAGTAAACCGGGATGATCTTCTCCGTACCATGGATGCCGGTAGATTGTGTTAAACCGCTTTCGAACCCCTGTCTCCGTTCCTGATGCGAATCACTTCTTCTACCGGGGAGATGAATATTTTGCCATCCCCCACTGCCCCGGTGCATCCCCTTTCGCAAATGGTATCTACTATTGTCTGGCAGTCCTCGTCTTCAACCACGATCTCGATCTTCTTCTTGGGCAGGAACTCAATGCGGTGTTCTCCAACCCTCCATTTCAGGGTTAAACCTTTCTGTTTGCCTCTGCCCATGACATCACTCACCGTCATGCTGATAAACCCTTTTTCTTCCAGTGCGATTTTAATAAGGTGAAACCGCTCTTCCCTCACAATAGCTTCAATTTTTTTCATATCAGTCTCCTATAACTCGTCACCGTAGGCTGACTCGCCATGCTGCGAAATATCCAGGCCTACGTTCTCTTCGGTCTCGCTAACTCTCAGTCCCATGGTCTTGTCTATGATTTTACCGATAATCCAGGTCATGACAAAGGCGAATGCCCAGACCACCACTACTGCCAGTACCTGTTTGCCCAGCGGCAGCCAGTTGCCGTGAATAAGGCCGTCCGCTCCCAGGCTGTTGACCGAGGAACTGGCAAAGATGCCGGTGGCGATTGCTCCCCAGGTTCCGCCCATGCCATGGCAGGCGAAGACATCCAGCGAATCGTCGGTTTTAGTGCGGTTGCGCAGTCTCATCACGAAGAAGCAGATAATTGAAACCCCGATGCCTATGGGTATGCCCATTACAGGGTTAATGAAACCGGCTGCGGGTGTAACCGCCACCAGACCGGCCACTGCGCCCGTGGCGATCCCCGTAATGGTCGGACGGTGAAAGAACCAGCTCAGGAACATCCAGGTCAGGGCTGCGGCTGCGGCCGCCGTATTGGTAGCCATAAAGGCGCTGGAAGCCAGTCCGCCGGAGGTCAGTGCGCTGCCTGCATTAAAACCGAACCAGCCGAACCAGAGCAGACCCGCCCCGATGACGATATAGGGTACGTTGTGGGCTGCCATGGGCGTCTTGTGATAGTCCTTTCGTGGACCCAGCAGCATGGCCAGGGACAGGGCCGAGACACCAGCCGTAATATGGACTACCGTGCCGCCGGCGAAGTCCAGAGCTCCCAGTTTTGCCAGCCAGCCACCTGTACCCCAGACCCAGTGGGCGACAGGAATATAGACCAGAGTGAACCAGACCACAGCAAAGATCACTATCGCACTGAATTTTACCCGCTCAACCACAGCTCCCGTGATCAAGGCCACGGTGATGACGGCGAACATCATCTGGTAAGCGGCAAAAGACAGATGCGGAATTGTCGTGGCATAAATCGAAGACGGCTCCTGCCCTACATTGCTCAGGGCCAGATAGTTCAGGCCTCCGATGAACCCGCCGGAATCGGTCCCGAAGGTAAGGCTGTAACCGTACAGTACCCACAACACCCCGATCAAGCCCAGGGTCATAAAGCTCATCATTATGGTGGAAAGGGCATTCTTGCGGCGTACCATTCCACCGTAGAAAAAGGCCAGACCTGGGGTCATGAGCATCACAAGTGCAGTAGAAATTAACATCCAGGCAGTATCACCCGTGTTCATAGTATTACCTCCCGAGTAACTTATATTTAAATTTTATAGGCCGAATGTTACCGGCATATTTCATGGGAGTTAAGGCTGTGTTACAATTTTTATGTTTTCAAGCAACAGGCCAACAGGCCGCTGCTGTACTTTGTTGCCCTGTTCGCCGTTGAGTTGAATCCCTCTAATACATATTGTATATAACCGGATGTTTTCAAAGGAAAATCCGGGGAATGCCGGATATACCAGTATTACCCGGTATATGGTAAAATTCTATCATTGGCATGAAAAATGCAAATACTATTAATAGTGGAGGAAACATTGATGAAAGAAGTCTGTGAATTTTTAAAGAAATGCGGGGCTTATTATCTGGCGACAGTGGACGGCGACCAGCCGAGAGTGCGTCCTTTTGGAACTGCCCATATCTTTGAAGACAAACTTTATATTCAAACGGGCAAATCCAAGTCTGTCTCCAAACAAATGATGAAAAATCCCAAAGTCGAAATCTGCGGTATGACCGGCGGCGAATGGATTCGTATCCGGGCAACAGTTGTTGAAGATGACCGTGTTGAAGCCAAGCAAAGCCTGCTGGACGCTTATCCGAGTTTGCAGAAAATGTATTCAGCCACCGATAACAACAACCAGGTGCTGTATCTGAAAGACGCCGTGGCTACGATATCCGCTTTCACGCATGCCCCCAAAGAAATCAAGTTCTAGTTTTTCACCTGACAGGGTGATAGTTAACCACGTAAAAAGGCCGGTAAGCCAATTGTCATTGACAACTTATCGGCCTTTTATTGTCAAATCCGGTGTCGGGCTGAATCGGGTATTTTCAAATTTACGCTCATTGATAATTCCGACATCCCTGCCAGGTAAATAAGTCGTGTGCTTGATTCTCATTGGGGCGGGGACCAGTATAAACCTGAAACTTCCGGTTATGTTCTTTGCTGCATACCTATAAGATGATTTGGTAAATTTGGTATATAATGTTAAGTTATCAAGACCAATGCCGGGAAAGCCGGCGGTAGAGGAGCAGGGAATCGGAATAGTTGATGGAAACAAGTAAAGCGTTTGCCGCTGTTATTAAGCTCCGGGGGGTGGACCTATGTGCAAGATTGATAGCTTCAACTTTGGTTTTATCGTGGTGGATGAAAAGCAGTACTCGCGAGATATCGTAATCTTGCCGGACGGTACGGTTAAGGATCGCGATCCTGGCCGAGGAAGGCTGGGCAGTCATACTATTGCCCGCAGCGAAGTGGAGGCCCTTGCCCGGACCCAGCCCGAAGTAATTCTGATCGGAACAGGAGTCCAGAATATGGCCAGGCTGGCCCGTGACGCTGAGTTCTATCTGACCGAACCGGACCTTAATCTTACCCTTATGCCCTCAGATGAGGTGGTAAAAAAATTCAACAAACTGGTTGAAGAAGGAGAAAAGGTCGCTGCCCTGATACATGTGACATGCTGATACATTCCTTCTATTTCTCTTTTTTAAAGCGGTAGCCGATGTTCCGGACGGTCTCGATAAAGGTCTGTCCGGATATTTCTATCTTGCTGCGCAGACGCCGGATGTGCACGTCCACCGTGCGGTCGCCGCC
>CAYLVC010000023.1:8498-17134 GCA_964387005.1 uncultured Dehalococcoidales bacterium
AAATCATCGATCCCCGGGAAGTCCCCGGGATGGTCCAGCATTTCTGCGGTCATCAGGGCGATAAGGAATACCTTACGCCGTATTTTGCTTCCGTCGGTAAGCTCACGCAATACTGCTTGACTGGCCTGCCCGTCCATTTCAAGCACGACCAATTCAGGGGCTTCGCGCATCACCCGTTCAACGATTTTGTCCCTGAGACCGGCAGTCCAGCACTCGAATTCCCGGCCTGACAGGTCCGCCTGAAGTCTCCTGGCGGTTTCCACCTCTTTAGTCACTATCAATAAACTTGACATAGACCGTCCTCCCGGCAGGCGGGACTTTATTGCCTGACCGGAATTCCTTTCCGGTTCAGGTATTCTTTAGTTTGACTGATTGAAAAGAGCCCGTAATGAAAAATACTGGCAGCCAGTACTGCATCGGCCTTACCAAGCACTATAGCCCGGTACAGGTCTTCAGGACTGCCCGCTCCGCCGCTGGCTACGACTGGTACGGTGACATTTTCGGAAATAGCCCTTAGCAGCTCCAGGTCATAACCTGTTTGGGTACCATCAGCATCTATGCTGTTGACCACGATTTCTCCTGCTCCCAGTTCGACTGCCTTAACTGCCCATTGTACGGCATCTATGCCTGTACCCCGCCCGCCGTTAGCGCCGGTGTAGGTGTAAATTTCCCAGCGGGCCGGTAAAGAATCCTTCACCTTTTGGGCGTCCATCCCCAGGACGATACACTGGTTGCCGAACCTCCGGGCTCCTTCAGAGATCAAGGCCGGATTGTTTACGGCAGCGGTGTTGATGGAGACCTTATCCGCTCCTGCTTCCAGCATACGGTGCATATCCTCCACGGTGCGCAGACCTCCACCCACGGTCAGGGGTATGAAGACCTGGGCGGCGGTGCGCCGAACCACTTCCACCATGATGGGACGGTCGTCGCTGGAGGCGGTGATATCATAAAAGACCAGCTCGTCAGCGCCTTCTCTGTTATAAAAGGCAGCCAGCTCCACGGGGTCTCCGGCATCGCGGTGGTCCCGGAACTTTACACCCTTGACCACTCTGCCGCCCTTTACATCCAGGCAGGGTATTATGCGTTTGTTTAACATGCTTCCACCTGTGTTTTCACTCCAGTATTGCTGGAATAATATGTCACGTTCATATTGCTTTCAACTATATTATATTTACATAAAATAGTCATTGGCTCAACTAGGCTTCATCCAGACTATTATGATGTCATTGTATTATCGTTAAATTCCTGCCATTGTAAGGAAGTTTCGGTAAATCCTTAAACCCGTCTCTCCGCTCTTTTCAGGGTGAAACTGGGTAGCCACCAGGTTACCCTTAGCCAGTGCGCAGCAGAAGGGTATTCCATAATCTGTTTCGGCAATAACAACCGCGCTGTCTTCAGGTTGTCCGAAGTAGCTGTGTACAAAATAGAAGTCAGCCCCGTCTGCCACGCCTTCAAAAAGGGGGTGTGGACAGACCTGCCTGACCTGGTTCCACCCCATGTGGGGTATTTTCAGACCTGCCGGAAATTTTTTTACCCGTCCGGGGATGATGTCCAAACACCCGTGCCACCCACCCTCTTCTGTACCGCTGAAAAGTATTTGCAGACCTATGCAAATGCCGAAAAGAGGTCGGTTTTCGTCAACCAGCTGCCGGACAGTGCGAATCAGGTCCAGTTTTCTAAGACCGCTCATGGTGTCTCCTGCAGCACCAACACCCGGCAGGAATACTGCCTGTGCCGCCAGGATGTCGTCTGGATCATGGGTGATCCGGGCTTCATGACCGAGATGATTAATGGCGTTAACCACGCTGCGAAGGTTACCGGCCCCATAGTCAATTACGGCTATCATATTTTTTTCCTTTGATGGGGGTGACTAACAGTATCATAACAGTTTAAGAGACTCTAATATAATAAGTCACCGTCACCCTTATAAGCAAAATAGTCTAATAAATTGCGGTAACCTGTTACCGCATAACATAAGTATACAACATGTCAGTTTCATCCGTCTATACGCTTATATGTAGAAGTGGCGTAGCTGGTTATAAACACATAACAAAATAGTAAACGGCAATTATCGCCATATTATTGCCGTTAATATATCTTAATGTTCAAGATGAAAAGAAGCGTTCCCGGCGACTTTGTGGTATTATTTTTACGGAGGTAATTTACGATTTCTGACTACAACTGGTTCCGCCTGATTAAGAATGTGCCGGACAGCCGCGCACGGCTGGGAGAGCTGATTACGCCCCATGGTATTGTACCCACGCCGGTTTTCATGCCGGTGGGCAGCCAGGCTACGGTTAAAGCCCTGACCCCCCTGGCCGTAGCTGAAACGGGTCATAGGATGATACTCTCCAATACCTATCACCTTTATCTCAGACCGGGGGTTGATATAGTAAAAAACATGGGAGGGCTGCACCGCTTCATGGACTGGAACGGGGCAGTTCTGACAGACAGCGGGGGATTCCAGATCTTCAGTCTCTCCCGTTTGCGTCAGATTAGCGAAAACGGGGTCAAATTCCGTTCACATATAGACGGCAGCGAGCACTTCATCACCCCTGAACTGGATATACAATACCAGGAAGCCCTGGGAGCGGATGTAATAATGGTGCTGGACATCTGCCCCTCTTTCCAGGAAAAGGCGGAGGCAGTCAGGGAGGCCACCGAACGGACCCACCGCTGGGCGGAAAGATGCCTGAAGGCTCACGGGCGCCGGGACCAGGCCCTCTTTGCTATAGTTCAGGGGGGATTTTTGCCGGAGCTGCGCCGGGAGTCAGCCCGCTGCCTGGCCTCACTGGATTTTCCCGGTTATGCCCTGGGAGGGCTCAGCCTGGGAGAACCCAAGGAATATACTCAGAACATGATCGACACCGCCATTCCTTTTTTGCCTGAATCCAGACCCCGTTACCTGATGGGAGTAGGTTCGCCGGAGGATATACTCAACGGAGTGGAGAAAGGAATCGATATGTTTGACAGCGTCCTGCCCACACGTGTAGCCCGCAATGGGGCCCTCTATACCAGCTCCGGACGGTTGAACATTCGCAATGCCATCTGGAAAGAGTGCAAATCGCCGGTTGATGCAGCCTGCGGCTGCTATACTTGCCGCCGTTTCTCCGCTGCCTACCTGCATCATCTTTTCAGGGCGGGCGAGCTGCTGGCCTATACCCTGGCCACCATACATAATCTGACCTTCATGCATAATTTCATGGTCAAAGTCAGATCGACTATTGCCGAGGGTGACTTTAAAGCCTTTAAAGATGATTTCCTGGCAGGCTACCGCTCCACCGAGGAAACCGTCCGCCTTTCCCAGAAGCAGAAATGGCTGGAAAAATGGGAACGGCCGGAAGATAACATAAAACAGGAAGAAGAATAGGGTTTACACCGCACGTAATCCGGCCGGGGATACCCCGCATAATCCGTCTACAGCTTCCAGGCCCCCAGCACTACCAGGATGATGAAGGCGATGATGGCGATGCCTGCTCCAATCCAGCCAAGCAAAGTCAGAAGAAGAACAATGACGGATGCTCCCAATACTCCGGCTGTGATTGACAGAAGAGCCGGCCAGAAACGGATGCCCAGGACATAGGCTATCAGCGAAGCCGTCCAGGCGCCTGTAATGGGTAATGGGATAGCTACGAAAATGGCCAGACCGGCCAGTTTATATTTTTCAACCACCCTGGTCTTGCCCGTTGTCCGCCTCATCAGCCAGTCGATAAATCTGCTGCCCCAGGCTGTTTTTTGCAGCATTTTCGATACTGCGCCAAAGAAAAGCAGCAAAAAAGGCACGGGGATCAGGTTTCCGATAATGCTGAGGTAGAATCCCTGGTACCAGGGAAGGTGAAAGACATTCAGGGAAACCGGTATGGCCGCTCGCAGCTCCGCCACCGGTATCATAGCCAGAATGACGGTTATCAGTTCTTTGGAAAATGATGCGTTTATCAGCTGGTCAAGCAACCGGATAACCTCACTTCATCCTGAAAGTAGAAAAAAGGCTCCTCTGCCGGGGCTGCATAGAGCTACCGGATTAAAAACTACCTTTGATAGTTTTTTCCAGGTCCGCAAATAGGACAGTTTGCTGCTGGGATGTACTCATATCCCTCAACTGCACTTTTCCTGACTTTACTTCCTCGTCCCCGATGACAACGGAATAGCGGACCCTGAGGGTATTGGCCTGTCGTAACTGGGACTTGAGGCTTCTGTCTCCCAGTGTCTGAATTACACCGATACCCGCCTTCCGCAGGTTTCCCGCCAGCTTCAGGGCGGCTTCACGGCCTTCATTGCCCATGAAAGCTATGAACACTGCAGGATCAGGTATGGCAGGTACTGCCGTATTTTGTCTCTTGAGGTTAAGAATAATCCGCTCCAGGCCGGTGGCAAAACCGATAGCCGGCGTGGGCTTGCCCCCCAGCTCTTCAATCAGACCGTCATACCGACCCCCGGCCCCGATTGTACTCTGGGCGCCTTCCAGCTCCGGCTGGATCTCGAAAACCGTGCGGGTATAGTAGTCCAGACCCCGCACCAGGCAGTGATCAAGCTCAAAAGGCAAATCCAGAACAGACAGGTATTTTTTAAGCCGGGCAAAATGATCTGCGCACTCCGGGCAAAGCTGCTCATAGCTTTTAGGTGCATTGACAGCTAGTTGACGGCAGGTAGGGATCTTGCAGTCCAGCAAACGCAGAGGATTTCTTTCCAGGCGGCTGCGGCAGTCACTGCACAGATCTGCGATATGTGCAGCGTAATATTCTTTAAGTCCGGACAGGAAAAGGGGACGGCACTCTTTACAGCCGATACTATTGATTATCAGGTGAAGCTGCTTTATGCCCAGCGACAAAAAGAACTGCCAGGCCATATCGATGACTTCCGCATCCAGGGAAGGGTCGATTTCGCCGATGGCTTCACAGCCGAACTGGTGGAACTGGCGGTATCTGCCGGCCTGGGGTCTTTCATAGCGGAAACTGGGCCCGCTGTAATAGAGTTTGACCGGTTGGGGCAGGCTTTGCATGCCATGTTCAACGTAAGCCCGGCAGACTGAGGCAGTACCCTCCGGCCGAAGCGTGAGTTTGTTGCCGCCGCGGTCCTCGAAAGTGTACATTTCTTTTTGTACGATGTCAGTCTCAGCGCCCACTCCCCGGACAAAGAGTCCGGCATCTTCAAAGAGGGGCGTATCGATCCTGCGGTAGCCATAGATCCGGCTTATTTCGGCTATTTTTTGATCGAGAAAAAGCCAGTAGGCCTGTTCCTCGGGTAATATATCGGCAGTCCCGCGCGGTGACTGGTACAAGCTGCATTCTCCTCTGGTGCCTTATCAAGATCAGAATACAGGAGAAAGTCATTTTTGTAAAGTTAAGATTAAGGCTATTTTACGCAAATGAAAGTATTAAGATATACTATATAGTACATGGAGAACATTTTAACCATTGAACGGCTGATCGAAAAGGCCGGCCATTACCTGCCTCCGGACAGGATAACATTCCTTCAGGAGGTTTACAGGTTTTCGGCCAGGGCACATGAAGGGCAATTGCGTCTCTCCGGAGAATCATATATTGAGCACCCGCTCCAGGTGGCCATGACCCTGGCGGATTTGCAGCTGGACGCTGATTCGCTGGCTGCCGCTCTGCTACATGATGTGCTTGAAGACTGTGGAATACCTATTATCGATATTGAAACCCGCTTCGGTTCGGGGGTCGCCAAACTGGTGGACGGTGTAACCCGGTTGGGGAAAATATCCTGGGCGGCTGAGGAAATAACCCGGCGGGAATCCCAGGCCAAAAACCTGACCAAGATGCTGGTAGCCATGGCCGAGGATATCCGCGTGGTCTTTATTAAACTGGCAGACCGTCTGCATAACATGCTGACCCTTCAGTACCTGCCAACCGAAAAACAACAACGTATTGCCCAGGAAACCCTGGAAATATACGCTCCCCTGGCTCATCGACTGGGCATCTGGGAAGTCAAGTGGCAGCTGGAAGACCAGGCTCTGCGCTATTTGAAACCGGAGAAATACAAGGAAATCGCCAAGATGATCGCATCCAGGCGAGTCCACCGTGAAAATTTCATTACCCAGGCCATCCAGGCGTTGAAAGAGGAATTTGAAAAAGCCGGACTGAAAGCCGATATTTCAGGCCGCCCGAAGCACATTTTCAGCATTTATCACAAAATCCAGAAGTACGAGACGATCGGTAAACAATTTGACGATATTCATGATCTCCTGGCGTTACGCATAATGGTTTCCACCGTCTCCGACTGCTACAATGCCCTGGGTATTATACATAACCGGTGGCATCCCCTGCCTGATGAGTTCGATGATTACATAGCCAATCCCAAGCCTAACGGTTACCAGTCTTTGCATACTACAATTTTGACCACCGGCATGAGTGCCAGTACTACCCCCCTTGAGATCCAGATACGCACCTACGAGATGCATCGTGTGGCCGAATATGGAATTGCAGCTCACTGGAGATACAAAGAGGGTGAAAAGGGGGATTTTCGCTTTGAAGAGCGCATAACCTGGCTGCGTCAGCTTATTGACTGGCACCGTGAGTTCAGCGGTGCAGAGGAATTCCTGGAGTCGGTCAAGACCGATATCTTTAACGACCAGGTTTTTGTGTATACTCCCAAAGGTGAGATCAAGGACCTTCCTGCCGGCTCTACGCCGCTGGATTTTGCCTACCGTGTGCATACCGAACTGGGGCACCATTGCGTGGGAGCCAAGGTAAACGGCAAGCTGGTTGCACTGAACCACAAGTTGAAAAACGGCGATATCGTAGAAATAATGAGCATCAAAGGAAGCAAAGGTCCCAGCCAGGACTGGTTGAGGCCGAACCTGGGCTATGTCAACACCTCCAGCGCCCGGGAAAAAATACGGCAGTGGTTCAAGAAGCAAAAACGGCAGGAAAACATAGAACGCGGCCGCGAATCACTGGAAAAAGAGCTGAAGCGGCTGGGTATCAAAGTCGCAGAAAAGGATGACCTGGCCCGGTTGTTTAAATATGAAGACAGGGATGATTTCCTGGCAGCTATAGGCTACGGCGGGCTTAGCGCCCATACCGTTGTTATGAAGCTGGTAGCCCAGACCGAACCGGCCAAAATAGTTACACCCGCTTCCACCAGGACAGAAAACACGGTAATCAAGGTTCTGGGAGTGGGCGACATGCTGACCCGTCTGGGCGAATGCTGCCATCCCATGTCCGGCGATGCTATTATCGGCTATATAACCCGCAGCCGCGGGGTAACTGTTCACAAACAGAGCTGTCCCAATGTCATCCATGAAAGAGAAAGGGAAAGACTGGTTGAAGTGGAATGGGGCCAGACCGAAGCCGTCTATCCGGCCAAAGTCCAGGTTGAAGCCTGGGACAGGGTTGGACTGGTACGAGATATTACCTCTGTGGTGGCTGAGGAAAAGGTCAATATTACTTCTGTCAGTTTTACTAACAAGGATGACCATACTACATCCACACTCCTGGCGATGGACATAAAAGGCCTGGCCCAGCTATCCACTATAATGGAAAAGATTGAAGGGTTGAGGGGTGTGATCAGTGTCAACCGGGTAGGAGAAGAAACAGTCCTTAAGTCCGGAGGGGCGAGCACTGCTCAGGCTGGAATTTGATAAAAAACCTAAAAAAGGATAGGATAACAGAAGTATACTTTCAGGAGGTCAATTTGCCAACTACAAAAACAGCAGAAAAGGAAATGAGAGTCGCCGGGCGGAGACAGGCTCGTAATAAGTCCATCCGCAGTCTGACCAAAACCAATGTCGGGCTGGCCGAGGAAATGATTTCCTCGGGTAACGTGGATGCCGCCAAAGCCAAAGTGAAGATTGCTATCAGCACTCTGGACAAAGAAGCCGAGAAAGGCAAGATTCACAGCAACAACGCCGCCCGCTGTAAATCCAGGTTGATGAAAAAACTGAATAAAATAGCAGCCCCTGCGAAGTCCGAGGCTTCAATCAGGACTGAAAAGAAATAACAGCCTTTTTATCATCAGGCAAATAATAACAGAAAGATATTCCGCACTATTCCATTTCGGGTATTGACAAATACACCTAAGATGGTGTAGTCTTTTATTTTAGAACATTAGTTCTCAAAGATAATATACCGGAAGAACAAAGAATACGGAATGAGGACACTATCATCCCGGCAGCAGAGAATCCTGGGCTTTATCCGCCGCTTTATGGAGGATAAGGCATATCCGCCTACAATCCGTGATATCGTTAGCGGGTGCGGGATCAGTTCGACTTCGGTGGCTGATTATAACCTGGAAATCCTGGAAAAAGAGGGTTACATCCGCCGGCACAGAGAGGTATCCAGAGGGCTGGAGCTGCTTGAGAGTTCTTCCATCAGAAGTACTAAAATAACAATCCCGGTTATAGGTCAGATAGCCGCCGGAGAGCCCATTCCCGTGCCGGCAGCGGATAGCTGGGATACAGTTGCATCCTCAGATACCCTGGAAGTACCGCGTGAACTGGTAAGGGATAAAGATGAAGTTTATGCCCTTAAAGTGAAGGGCTTTTCAATGATTGATGCCCTGATTAATGACGGTGATGTAGTCTTAATGCAGCGCGCCAGCACCGTTGAGAATGGGACCATGGCCGCTGTGTGGTTAAAAAATGAAAAGACAGCGACCTTGAAAAAAGTTTTTGT
>CAYLVC010000024.1:0-3623 GCA_964387005.1 uncultured Dehalococcoidales bacterium
ACGGCTACAGTTCAGGGATATACGTCAAACATGTTTCCGCTTCGACCCCTATTCATTCGCTGCCTGTCCAGGATGATATCGATGCCCTGGGAGGCGGAAAGACCGTTCAGGACTGGGAAGCCCGCTTTGAGCTGGCCTATCAGAAGTGCAAAGACCGGAATGTGACCATGGTGGGAGGGGTAGCCCCAACGGCTATTTCCTTCGGACGTTATTTGAAAAAAAAGCATGGCGTCTATCCTAAACAAATCTGGAAAGGGTTCAGGATTATGACCCTGGGCAGCGTGGCAGGCATTAACACACGCTATGAAGCCCCTTTAAGGGCTTTTTACGGGGACGTGGCCATCCGGGAAATCTATGGGGCGACGGAGGGTATGTTTGGTCAGCAGGGTGATGACCGGCGGGCATGGATACCCAACTACGACCTTTTTCTTTTTGAAGTCCAGTGCGGTAAAAACATCAAGATGCTGCATGAAATGCGTCCCGGGGAAAATGGCAGCCTGATTGTCTCCACTCCAATCCTGGTACGCTACCGGATCGGAGACCTGATCAGGGCCATCCGCCCGCCCTATTTCCGCTGCATCGGGAGGGAGCGCTGGTGGACTCCACTGGCCTATCTCTGGAACGAGTTTATGACGCTCAACCTGGGTAGGCTGTAAAAACTAGCGCCTGCGGCGGAAGAAGACAGACCCTATAATAATCAGTCCCACGGCGATGAGAATAACCGGCCAGCTATATTCCCAGCCGACTATACCGCCCAGGCCGACACACAGCAGGATGATGCCGATTACTACCGTCCCGCCAATGGGGCGGCGGTGTTCCGGCCTGAGACGGAAGAGGGCGTTGATCAGGAGAATAATGCCGGTACCGGCCAGGAAAACAGACCACCCGGCCCACCATTCGGGCCTGTTGATATCCGAGGTTGAAACAAAGGCCACGACGCCGCCCCAGATGAGGATAACAGCCAGTATGATACCTATTACGGGATCACGCCGGAATTTTTCATCAAACTGCTTCTCGGACCTTTTTTCGTCCTCTTTCTCCCTTTTTTCCTCTTCTTTCTCATTGTGTTTTTGCTCGGGCATCTCGACCTCCTTTCCCGCTGTTCGACCCAACCGGGCCGGCTGAAAATCTGTTCCGCAGCGGAAGACTGTGCGTTCCTGCTGTGACAGGCTTTATGCATATAAACATATTTAATACCATAATACCGGCGTATGTCCAGTGGGTGTGTGTCAGGACGGACAACATCAATAAGATACAAAGGAAAAACCAGTGAATATATGTTTGCCTGACCGGGATTACCCGCAGGTTTTCTTGTTTCAACCGGGGTATGTTATAATTTTAATAGTGAAGCCGGATTTGCTTCAACTCGGGGCAGACATATTGAACAGCGATATTACAGTTGTTTCCGAAGATTTTGACAGCCTTTCCTCCCTTTTCTCTCTGCCGGACTCAGGACTCAAGCGAGAGCTGGTATTCGTTCTTCCCGCCTGGCTTAAAACCTGGTGGCAGCATTTCGGTAGCGATGCGGAGTCCTGCATCCGTTCAGTCCGGCTGGGCCAAAAAATCATTGGCATAGCTCCTTTGAAAATCAACGAGAGAGTTGCTTCGGTTATGGGGAGCGTTGATGTCTGCGACTACCAGGATTTTGTTACTGTGCCCGGTTATGAGAGGTTTTTTTATAATGCCATTCTGGACTATCTGGTAAAGCAGGGGATATCTGGCCTGGACCTGGAAACAGTCCGTCCGGATTCCAGTATTGCTCTCGATCTTATGCCGCTGGCAAGGGAACGGCGCTATGCTGTGGAATATAATCAGGTGGATGTATCGGCTGATATGCCGCTTCCTGCCGGGTGGGAGGAATACCTGGCAGGTCTGGAAAGAAAGCAGCGTCACGAGATAAAGCGAAAAATACGCAATCTCCAGCAACTGGGTGAGACAGGTTACCGGACTATTGCGGATAAAGATGCCATCCCGGCTGCCATCGAGACTTTTTTGCAGATGTTTCCCGAGTCCAGGGGGGACAAAGCCCGCTTTATGACGGGCGAGATGCAGGCTTTCTTTCGCTCACTTTCGCTGGCTATGGCCGAAACAGGCGTGATGCGCTTCGGAGTACTCGAGGCCGGCGAAAAGTCCGTAGCCATGGTCATGTTTTTTGATTACAATGATAATATCTATCTTTATAACAGCGCCTATGACCCGGCATTCAAGTCTATGAGTGTGGGAATAATTTCCAAAGCCAAATGCATACAGGAGAGTATTTTACAGAAAAAAAAGAGATTCGACTTTCTGAAGGGCGCCGAGCCTTACAAACATCATCTGGGCGGAAAAGAAATACCGCTGTATCGCTGCCGCATAACGTTCAGTTAAAACAGGCCGTACCGGAATATAATAATAGTAGTAAATATATGTCTGATAACCATATAAGAATAGCAATATTAAGCGTGCACAGTTCACCTCTGGGCCAACCCGGAGCGGGAGATACCGGGGGTATGAGTATTTACATCAGGGAACTGACCCGTGAACTGGCCGGGCAGGGACACAGCGTGGACATCTATACCCGCGTCAAAGACCCGGTCACTCCCGAGATAATCGATCTTGCCCCGGGCGCCAGGCAAATCCACATACAGGCCGGAGAACCGGGGGATACGGATAAGCTGCTGATCTATTCCCACGCTCCGGATTTCGCCTGCGCAGTAGAGAACTTTCGTAAGCAGAATGATTTGCATTATGATATCGTCTTCAGCAACTACTGGATTTCCGGCATTGCCGGTGAATATCTCCAGACCTGGTGGCAGGTGCCTCATGCTGTCATGTTCCACACACTGGGAGCCATTAAAAATGCCATAGGCATCGGGGAGGATGAACCGGACCTGCGCATCCAGGAGGAAAAACAGATTGCCGCCTACTGTCACCGCATCATCGCCTCAACGGAAAATGAAAAAACGGCGCTTCACGAATACTACGCGGTACCCCGGGAAAAGATTAGCGTAATCCCCTGCGGTGTAAACCTGGAGCTTTTTCAACCCCGCGACCGGTGGGCTTCCCGTAAAAAACTGGAATGGAACGATAACAAAATAATGCTTTTTGTAGGGCGGATTGAAAAACTGAAAGGCATAGACCTGATTATACAGGCCATGGCTTATTTGAAGCAGATAAACCCGCGGCTGATTATAGCAGGTGAAGACGGAAACCGGCCGGGTGAAATAGAAAGACTTAAGAATCTGGCGGAAAGCCTGGGCCTGTCCGGTCGAATTTCATTCACCGGTTTGGTGGATTACGCTGAGCTGCCGGACTTTTATAATGCCGCCGATGTCTGTGTGTTTCCTTCATATTATGAGAGTTATGGACTGGTGCCTCTGGAGTCACTGGCTTGCGGTACACCGGTAATCGCTACGGATGTTGGCGATCTGCGCAATATCATCCGCCAGGGTGAAACCGGTTTTGTAATCAGGGGAGCAGACGCTCACCGTTTGGCGGAGAAAATTGAGATCATCCTGACCGATACGGAAAGATTCAGGAACAAGGCGGATGCCATTCATTCCTCAATCACCGGTCTGGGATGGGAAAAGATCGCTGCGGCGGTTAGCGGCGAGTTCAACAGGCTGATTTTACAGGAGAAGGTG
>CAYLVC010000024.1:3723-12983 GCA_964387005.1 uncultured Dehalococcoidales bacterium
AGTTTGGCAAAATCCGTTCCCATGGCGAAAAGGTAAGGGCGGCGCTGACGGCGATTTTCCCACAGTTCCAGCAGGGTTTCGGCAGCGATATGGCAGATCCTGCTGTCCCGTTGCTGCGGCAGGATGGACATTACCTTAAGACCCAGAAGTGTGGCATAAGGGCAGGGATCGGTCTTGCGTCCCGGTCCCCTGAATTTCCCCATTCCGGCTGACACTGTACAGGGCCAACCGCTATCGAAACCTGAAACTTCCAGGTGGGAAATAGCCTTTCGAATACGATCATCACCTTCCCTGCCCATTTTAATAAGTGCGTACAAAACGGACGGCGTATCGCATAACATCCATACTTGCTGGTCCAGGCCGGTCCCGCCAAAGTGGGGTGAGACGCGGGCGATAATCTGTAATGCCCCTTCAGTGGACTGAAGTGCAAGGATTTTCGGTATTATCTGCTCTATACCAGGGTCATCTACCCTTATTCCCAGATCGGCAACGAAAACCAGTTTGTGCAGCAGGTGCGAGGCATCATTATGACGCTGAAGAGGCGTTCCCGGCCAATCATGCAATGAGGCCAGAATAGCTTTAACAGGGGGATCTTCGAGCATATCCTGTTTGGCCGTAAGGATTTCCGGACTGTCCAGGGGTTTTTCGAGCAGATCAACCAGGGTGTTGTATCTGATCCAGGGCGGACCTTCCAGCAGCCACTGAATGTTATCGGACACTGCGGTACTCCTACTGGCATATGACGATAAAGCGGGTATGATTCTTAAGGGTATTGACCGGTCATTATGACCGGCTATTGATCAGGCGTAAGGTATAATGCCAGACTGGGCGACCGCGAGGGTCGCCCTTACTTCTTGTAGAATTACAGCACAGGGACTCATTTAGGGAATTTTATGGGGTTCACCAGTTCCAACCAGGTATATTGCTTGACCTTCTTGGGAGGGTAGCTCATGATATCACTGATTTCCCTGATAACACCCTGCAAGGATTTTTCATTAGCGGGACTGATAAAATGTTCGCCCACCCAGATATGACCCCTGCTTTGAGATATCTCAAAAATATTCTTTTCGCCATTTTCCCAGGTAACTGCCAGAGTACCAACGTAACCTTCCGGTCTGGTCACTTTTATTCCTCCTCAGTGATATCCGGTTGCCCTTTCCGGAAAAGGCCAGTTCCTTTCAGGAGAGAACAGATGTTTTCTGATCCTGACCGTCTTCCGAAAAACGAAAGGGATAAACCGTGTTCTAGCCTTTTTGCAGGGCATTGGCCATCTCAATTTCTTTAACGAAATCTTCAACGGTAATCGCCCCCATCAACATTGGTTCCAATGTGCCGCGGGAGCACATTTCAATAACAACTCTGGAAATAACATTGGCATTGGGAGCTTCGATGATATTTACGAAATCATAGGGTCCCAGGGTTTTGTATTGTGCGATTACTTTGGCCCCCATTTGCTCGACTTCCTTATTTACGCCCCAAATTCTCCCCGGATTCTTTTTCAGAGATCTCATCCCTTCCGCGGTCAACCTGGTCAACAGACAATAATACATACTGATGCCCTCCTTATCCGTCTCTATTTGTACTTTCTTTTATTATGATATCAGGTTATTTATTAAAATACTTCAAATTCATCCGATAATCAATAGGGCAGTACCGAATGAGCGGATTTTCTTTTTCTCTTTTTCACCCAGATAATAGATTTGCTAACATATTTACCCCATTGTAACCCGTTTTTACCGATTTTTCATTGTCAATGATAAAACATGCATAATATAATGAGTCTATATGAAAAATAGAAAACAGTACTACATGATGCTGACCGGAATCGGAATTCTGACTATAGTTGTTCTTATTCTGGTAAGCTCTCCGTCAGCTTTTTTTTCACCTATGGTGAGGGTAATAGGAAATGATCTGAACAAAGCCACAGAAAATGAAGTATCAATCGCCACGAAGACCGATTTCAGCGATTCGGAGCAGGTAAATGCACTACCTTACAATATCGGCAAATGGCATGGAAAGGACTATGATACAGAAGAACTGAAAAAAGCCCTCAAGGCCAACGTGGTACTTCTGAGAGGCTACGACCCGGAGACCTTTACCCAGCCTTTATTCTTAACAATCGTCCAGTCAAAGACAGATGTTAGTTTTCATGGGACAGCCTACTGCCTGACTTTCCAGGGGTATGACATCCAGGAACAGAGCCCTGAGAAGCTGGCAATAACCGACCCCGACTGGGCTAAAGAAGGTTCCAGTGTAACGATACCCCTGGATAAGTTGATAGCAACCAAAAGCACCAAAGAGGGGCGGATCTTCGAACGCAGGCTTGTGCTCTTTTTTTACGTCAAGGGCAATCAGTTCAACAGCGATGAAATAGCCATGGTGCAGGTGCAGGGACTGATACCTCTGGAAGGTGGCTATGAAGGCACACTGAATGAAGAGAAGGCCTTTCTTTCCGAACTCATACCGTTGTTATTTGAACCGGCAGGAGCCAGCAGCCAGTGGCATCCGGTCTTCAGAATTCTGACCGACCTGGGGACAGGGGGATATGTGTTAATAATATTTATGCTGCTGGTCCCGCTGGTGTTGATCGTCTATCCGCTGGCCCGGCGCAGAGGTACACCCGGATGAAAAATAGCCGGATAGTCATCTGGAGAGCTGCGGCTATAATCATTACAGTCGCTGTTTTGGGCTTGATCTACTGGCCGTTTCTGCGCTGGATGGTCAATTCCTGGCTATCCAGCGATTATTACAGCCACGGTTTCCTGGTGCCCCTGGTTTCAGCTTTCTTTATCTGGAGCAAATGGGACCAGCTTAAAGAGCGCCGGCCTTCCTTACTCGGGGTTTTCTGGCTGGTTGCCGGGGCGGCTCTTTACGGATTTGGACTGTTTTACCAAATCCGTTACATGGGGGTGTTGTCTTTAATCAGCGTGCTGGTCGGCCTGGTATTCCTGATATGGGGTATCCGTGCTGCCAGGGCGCTGGTATTTCCCATGGTTTTCCTGCTGTTCATGATCCCGTTCAGATTCATCCAGGACCTGGCCTACAACCTGCAATATATCTCTGTCCACTGGGCTGCCCTGGTAGTGGATGCAGCCGGCTTGCCAATATACACCGTTGGAACCGAAATTTATCTGAAAGACATGGTTTTCACCGTGGGAATTGTATGCAGCGGCATCAATACCCTGGTTGCCCTGATGGCCCTGGCTGCGGTATACGTCTATATCCTGAAAGGGAATACCTGCTGCCGTACCGTACTTTTCATACTGGCCTTTCCAATTGCCATAGCGGCCAATATTCTGAGAATTGCCAGCATTATCCTGGTAGCCTATTATTTCAATGTTGAAACTGCAACCGGCTGGTACCATGACCTTTCCAGTCCCCTTTTCTTTTTCATCGCCTTCCTGGTGCTGGTGCTGATAGGGTGGATATTGAAATTCAAGATCAGTTATGGTATTTTAGGAAAACGCTGAGAAACACAGGAGAAACAAAATATACCATAACCAGAGTGACAAGATGAAGTCGCATCGACCAGTGAGATAATGGCAACAGTACCAGACGACTCCGGAAAAGAGCCCAAACCATATCCTCCTGCCCATGCAAAGAAAATATATATCAGCAGGAAGACTATGATTCTGGAGTGCCTGGCGTACTTGGCTGCATTTGGAGGCGCTGAATATATCAGTCATTACGTTTCCGGTGCAGGGGGAATTTTCTTTTATTTAGTGGTCCTCTTAAGTCTGATAGTCAATGCCGCCCTGGCGGGAGATAAGAAGCATCAAAGCGCCTGGCTGGCCCTGGGACTGGCGCCTCTAGTCAGAATAATAAGCCTGGCTCTTCCCGTTATGCTGGAATTGTCACAACTGGTCTGGTATGTTATCGTCTCTATTCCCATACTGGCAGGGATCATCACCGTCATGCGTATACTAAAATACGATACAGGTGATGTGGGGCTGACAATTTCTGATCCGGTGCTACAGCTTCTGATGATCTCCGGAGGGTTTTTCCTGGGGGCCGCCGGTTATTATTTTTTGAAACCGGCTGCCTGGATCACCACGCTCACTCTGCAAAGCACGCTTTTGCCAACCGCGATGCTTTTTATTATTACCGGATTTTTGGAAGAGATGGTTTTTCGCGGTGTTATTCAGCGGGCTTTTGATGAAATGGGCCACTGGTGGTGGCTTTATGTTTCGGCTGTATATCCCGTACTGCAAATAGGGCAGGGGTCGGTATTTAACTGTATTTTTTCCTTTGCGGTATCTCTGTATTTCGGCTACATGGTAAAAAACACGAAATCAATCGTCGGGGCCGGTCTGGCTCACGGTTTAATAAATATAGGACTATTCCTTCTTTTTCCGCATATTTTTGTCCATTAGTCGAAAACAACACGTACAACACTCACAATCAGTATCAGGGAAAACAGGATCAGCAGAGGGACAATGAAGGCGTGCAGGTACATAACCAGGGATTTAACGGAATTTCCTTCGTAATCCATCAACTGTGAGGCGATCAGGAGGACGAGCAGGCCTCCGATCGCCAGAGCGGTGACGGGCTGGGATGGTTCCGTAAGAGACAGGAAAGTAATGATCATTTCAATCCCCGGGTGATAAGTCTACTCCGATTATAGTGACACGGGAGAACATAATCAACCGATAGCTGTTCGCAGTTCTCTTGTGAAGATTTGCAGACTATTCAGGGTGTCGTCCTCTTTCATCAACTGTACCAGCCTGCTTCCGACGATTACCCCGTCGGCCAGTTTTGCCACCTGTCCTGCCTGCTGCGGTGTAGATATGCCGAAGCCGACACAAAGCGGCAGCGCGGTAACCTGCCGGACCCGCTGGATAAATGCGCCTGTTTCCGGCGGCAGACTGTTCCTGGTTCCGGTCACGCCCGCCACTGAGACCAGATAAATGAAGCCGTGTGATTTAGCGGCTACCAGGCGGACTCTTTCTTCTGTACTGGTGGGAGCCAGCAGGTAAATCAGGTCCAGGTCATTTCCGGCAGCCGCCTTTTCAAGCGTCAGTCCTTCTTCCGGCGGAAGGTCGGGTACTATTAACCCGTCGATGCCGGCCTGACGGCAGTCCAGGCAGAACCTGTCTTCTCCGTAGCTTAAGACCGGGTTAAAATAGGTCATGAAGACCAGGGGGACATCGCTGGTTTTTCTTATCCTGGCGGCTGTTTCAAGACAGTAAGCGGGTGTTACCCCGTTCAGGAGCGCCCTGTAGCTGGAATCCTGTATTGTGGCGCCGTCAGCCAGCGGGTCGGAAAACGGTATGCCCAGCTCGACGATATCCGCTCCATTTGCGGCCAATAGCTCTACGGCTTTAACCGTTGTTTCTAGCCCGGGATATCCCGCGGTGATATAGGGTATCAGGGCTTTGTGTCCCTTTTTATTGAATACAGCAGAAATGCGGCTCATCAGTGTACCTCCAGTGCTTTCATAACGATTTGCAGGTCCTTGTCTCCCCTTCCGGATAAATTGACCAGGATAATCTGTTCTTTATCCATGGAAGGAGCCATTTTGGCAGCCTGGGCCAGGGCATGGGATGATTCCAGGGCGGGAATAATGCCTTCGATGCGGGAAAGAGTATTGAAACCCTCCATAGCCTCTTCGTCGATAACGCTGACGTAGGTTACCCTGCCGCTCTGCATTAAATAGGAATGTTCGGGACCTACGCCCGGATAGTCCAGTCCGGCGGAGATACTGTAGGTTTCCCGTATTTGCCCGTATTCATCCTGTAGGAGAAAGGACTTCGATCCATGTAAAACACCGGTCCTTCCGGCCAGCAGGGCGGCGGCATGCCGGTCTGTATTCAGACCTTTGCCTCCCGCTTCGACACCGGTGAGATGCACCTCCTTATCCTCCAGGAAGGCGGTGAAAATTCCCATCGAGTTGCTTCCGCCGCCCACGCAGGCAATAACCTGGTCAGGCAGTCTTCCGCAGCGTTCAAGCATTTGCTGCCTGGCTTCTTTCCCGATGATTGTCTGGAAATCCCTGACCATGGAGGGATAGGGATGAGGCCCGACCACCGATCCCAGGAGATAATGGGTGTTCCGGCAATTGGTTACCCAGTCTCGTATGGCTTCGTTGATGGCGTCTTTCAATGTCCGGCTGCCGCTGGTGACCGGTACGACCGTTGCGCCCATCAGCTTCATACGGAAGACATTCGGCTCCTGGCGGCGGATGTCTTCTTCTCCCATATAAATGATGCATTCCAATCCCAAAAGGGCACAAACCGCGGCCGTTGCCACCCCGTGCTGTCCTGCGCCGGTCTCGGCTATGATTCTTTTCTTACCCATTTTTTTGGCCAGAAGACCCTGTCCCAGGGCATTATTGATCTTGTGAGCTCCGGTATGCGCCAGGTCTTCCCGTTTCAGGAAAATCCGTGCTCCGCCGTAGAGCTGCGATAGTCTTTTCGCCTCAAAAAGGGGTGTGGGCCGTCCTATGTAGTCCCTGCAAAGCGCATCGAATTCGCTCCAGAACAGGGCATCATCTTTAAGAGACCGGTAATAGCGGTACAGTTCGTCCAGTGCGGGCATCAGCGTTTCCGGTACAAATCGCCCGCCGTATTCACCGAAGTAACCTTTTTGATCAGCTAACATGTTTTACCTCCATATGGATCAATGCCTTCAATAATATTTCTTCGGGGTATCGAATCCGGTTACCCCACCAGCCTGTCGATCTCCTTCATCAACTCCTGAAATTGCTCCGGGTACAGTGATTGCCTCCCATCGGAAACAGCATGAACGGGGTCGTGATGGACTTCAATAATCAGGCCGTCCGCACCTGCGGCGATGGCTGCCCTGGAAAGAGGGGCGACCAGTTCCCTTCTTCCTGCGGCGTGACTGGGATCTACCAGTACGGGCAGATGACTGACTTCCTTGATGGCGGGAATAGCGCTTATGTCCAGGGTATTGCGGGTGTTATCTACGAAGGTGCGGATGCCTCGTTCACACAGGATGACCCGGCTGTTGCCTTCAGACATAATATATTCAGCCGACATCAGCAATTCTTCAATGGTTGCCGCAAAGCCGCGTTTGAGCAGGATGGGCCTGGTGGTATGCCCGGCCCGTTTGAGCAGGGTATAGTTTTGCATATTGCGGGCTCCGATCTGGATAATATCGGCAGACTGCTCCACCAGTTCGATATTGCCGACATCGGTGGCTTCGGTTACGATCAGCATTCCCGTTTCCTGGCGGACCTTCTCCAGGATTCTCAGGCCTTCTTTTTCCAGCCCCTGGAAACTGTAAGGCGAAGTCCGGGGTTTATAGGCTCCTCCCCTGAATATCCGTGCTCCGCTTTGTTTTACGCTTTGTGCGATGGTGATGGCCTGGCCTTCGCTCTCGACGGCACAGGGTCCGGCCATGATAACCGGTTTCTTTCCACCAATCTCAATGTCACCCAGTTTTACGGTTGAAGGCTGCGGATGAGTCTCCCGGCTGACCAGCTTGAAGGGTTTGGTGACCCGCAGGGTTTCCTTTACGCCTTCCAGCGAAAGCAACTGGGAGTCCTCAACAAAACCCTGGTTGCCGATGATACATACGGCTGTCCTCAGAACCCCCGGAATGGGGATTCCCCTGTATCCCAGGCTCTCAATATGACGAATCACAGCCTGGACCTGAGTCTCCGTCGCATCATTTTTCATTATTACCAGCATTGGTCTATCCTTTATTTTTAATTATTGGCACTCTCTGACACGCCGAATAAATTCCTTTATTTTCCTGATGTCCTTTTTTCCTTCAGTCTCTACCCCGGAAGAAACATCTACTCCCCAGGGCTTTACTTCTTTGACTACCCTGCCAATGTTTTCACAGTTCAGGCCGCCGGCGATCATTACCGGGTAGCTGGCAGCGATTTCCTGAGCCAGGCGGAGATCGAAGGTCTGCCCGGTCCCGCCGTAAAGCCCTCTGATCTGTGTATCCAGTAAAAAGGTGATTTTTTCAGCCGGCAGAGCGGCATATACCTGCATTTTAGCGACCAGGCTTTCAGGGGTGCTGCCGGCTGAAACAGGCAGTGTCCTGATAAGTGGCAGACGGATCTGCCGGCAGTATTCCCGGGTTTCGTCACCGCTGAGCTGAACGCGATCCAGTCCGCAGGCACTGGCGGTGTGGTTGACTTCTTCGGCGGGCAGATTAACAAATACACCTGCAACTTCAGGTTTATTTTTCAGCTTCCGGAGTGCAGCGGTGATTTCTGCTGCCTGCTCTACAGTCACCCTCCTGCGGCTGCTGGCAAAGACCAGACCGATGAAGTCCGCTCCCTCCTCTGCTGCGGCAAAAGCCTGGTCAGCCTGAGTTATTCCGCAAATCTTGATCCTGGTCACTGTAGTTCCTTCATTTTGGCGGCGATGTTGTCCGAGGCTACCAGGGACTCCCCGACCAGGGCGGCGTTGATCTTCCAGTCCTGGAGTTTTTGCATATCGCTGCGGTCCCTGATACCGCTTTCACTGACCACGATCCTGTCCGGAGGTATAAGCGGGCGAAGCCGCCGTGTGGTCTCAAGGTCTACCTCGAAGGTTTTGAGGTCACGGTTGTTAATACCGATGACTTCAGCCCCGCTTTTAACGGCTGTCTCCACCTCGCTTTCATTATGCACTTCCACCAGGCAGTACATATGCAGGCGGTGGCTGAGTTTCAGCAGTCCGGATAGTTCTGAGGGTGTCAGGATAGCCGTGATCAGCAGCAGGGAGTCCGCCCCGTAAGCCCTGGATTCATATACCTGATAAGGGTCAAAGATGAAGTCCTTTCTGAGCAAAGGAGGACGGTCATTGCCCAGGGCTGCCTGTATGCGGCTGAGATATCCCGGGCTGCCCTGGAAAAACTTCCGGTCGGTTAAAACTGAAATAGCCGCAGCCCCGTTTTCGGCGTAACAGCGGGCAATTTTCAGGGGATCGAAGTCACGGCAAATGAGGCCTTTCGAAGGCGAGGCTTTTTTTACCTCGGCGATCAGGCGGACACGCTCCCCGGACAAAGCCCGCGCCAGGTCAAGGGGACGGGCCATGGCTGATGCCAGCTGGAGTAGTTTTTCCTGCGGGATGGCCTGTTTCCTTTCTTCAAGCTCCTGGCGGCTGTTATTGACTATCTGGTCCAGAATCATCCTGTATCTCCTTGAGTTTTTGTGTGAATTCAACCATTAGATTTAGTTTGGAAAGGGCCCGGCCGTCGTCGATAACCTGCTGAGCCAGGGTTACTCCCTGCTGTAATGAGCTTGTGCGGTCTCCCGCCAGCAATGCCGCTGCGGCATTTAAAACAACAGCGTCGCG
>CAYLVC010000024.1:13083-17042 GCA_964387005.1 uncultured Dehalococcoidales bacterium
GTGCGGAATCCTATTTCACGCCGGGTAGCTGCTGCGTATTTCATAGCCGGATGAAAACCGGGGGCAAACATAAAACCTATGCCGATTTCGCTGATGCAGCGCTCAACCTGCCGGGCATTCAGGTCAATGACGATTCCCAGCGCTTCGAGAACATCTGCACTGCCGCACTGGCTGGAAGCGCCCCTGTTGCCATGTTTGGCAATATTTATGCCTCCGCCTGCAGCCACAAAGGCTGCGGCGGTAGAGATATTAAAGGTATTCAGTCCGTCTCCACCAGTGCCCACGATATCCAGTACCGGACCCGGGGCCTTGACCGGGACTGCTTTGGCTCTCATGACCCTGGCCAGACCTGTCAGTTCTTCAGCCGTCTCACCCTTGATTCTAAGTGCGGTAAGGAAAGCGGCAAGCTGTGAAGAGGTGGCCGTTCCTTCCATGATTTCCTGCATGACGCCTTCGGCCTCATTTACAGTAAGCGGCTGTCCTTTAATCAGCGTCCCTATGGCTTCCTTAATCATGCTGTTTTCCCCCGTTCAAGAAATTTTTCAGGATGGTTTTCCCGCCTTCTGTCATAAAGGACTCTGGATGAAACTGGACTCCCTGCACCGGATGTTCGCGGTGTCTCAAACCCATGATCGTCCCATCATCGGTCCAGGCTGTGATTTCCAGGCAGTCCGGCAGCGCATCGCGTTTTACTACCAGTGAATGGTAGCGAATAGCCGAAAACGGGCTGGGCAGGCCACTGAAAACGCCTTCGTTATTATGGTGTATATCCGAGGCTTTGCCATGCATTATCTTTTTGGCCTGCCAGATAAACCCTCCGTAGCTGTAGCCTATGCACTGATGGCCCAGGCATACTCCCAGCAGGGGAACTCTCGACCCGAAGCGTTTTATCACCTCGTTTGAAATACCGGCCTGAAGCGGGGTCGAAGGACCTGGAGAAATAACAATGTAATCCGGTGACATGGCCTCTATTTCTTCCGGGGTTGTCTTATTATTTCGGACGACCCTGACCTCCTGTCCCAGCTCACAGAAATACTGGTAAAGGTTGTAGGTAAAACTATCGTAATTATCAATTATTAAAAGCATATTCCCCTCCGGCAATCCCTTAAGTTTAACAACTTCAGGATCTCATTCCTTCTGCCTGATCAATGGCGTTGACCAGCGCCCTGGCTTTATTCAGTGTTTCTTCATATTCGCGTTCAGGCAGGCTGTCATAGACAATTCCGCAGCCGGCCTGGGTATAGGCGGTGTTTCCTTTCATGATGATGGTGCGGATGGCGATGGCCATATCCATGTTGCCGGAAAACGAGAAATAGCCACAGGCCCCGGCATAGGGTCCCCGCTTTTCCTTCTCGAATTTGGCAATGATTTCCATAGCGCGTATTTTAGGAGCGCCGGAGACGGTACCGGCGGGGAAGCAGGCCCGCAGGGCATCAAAGACCGAATAGTCGCTGCTGAGCCTGCCCTGAACATGCGTTACCATATGCATTACGTGGGAATAGCGTTCAACATCCATCAGTTCGCTGACCTTAACGCTGCCGGGTTGGCTCACTCGGCCGATGTCATTGCGGCCCAGGTCTACGAGCATGATGTGCTCGGCCTTTTCCTTTTCATCCCTGCGCAATTCCTGTTCGAGCCGTAAGTCCTCGGCCGGGGTTTTCCCCCGCGGCCGCGTGCCTGCCAGGGGACGGGTCATGACAATGCCGTCTTCCACCCTGACCAGTATCTCCGGCGATGTGCCGATGATCTGGAAATCAGCAAAATCAAGGTAAAACATATAAGGGGAAGGATTGATAGTCCGCAACGCCCGATAGATCTCAAAGGGGGCGGCTTCCGTTTGCCTGACCATGCGCTGGGAAAGGACTACCTGGATTACCTCTCCGGCGTTGATATACTGTTTGATCTTGCGGACGCTTTCCTCGAATTCTTCCCTGGAAGGACTGGAGGCGGGTGTGCCTTCCGCTGCTGCACCGTCAGCCGGAGGATTCCCGGTGCGGGTCTGCTGTTCCGCTTTAAGTGGGCGGTTAAGCCTTGCTACCAGGTCGTCTATTTTAGCGGTGGCTTCATGGTATGACTTTTCAATATCACCATCGAGGTGAACATGGCTTAAGACCTTTATTTTGTGGCTGACATGGTCAAAGACCAGCAGAGTATCGGTAAAGAGGAAGACCGCCTCCGGCAGCCCGAACCGGTCATTGGGTGGAGATGGTATGTTTTCAAAATGGGTGACCGTTTCATAAGCCAGATAGCCCACTGCTCCGCCATAAAAGCGCGGCAGCCCGTCAACGGGAACGGTTTTGTATTTCTCCATCTCTGCCCTGATCAGGGGCAGGGGGTCGGTATGGTCCTCCTGCTTCACCCGCAGGACCCTGTAGGGTTCTGTGCCGATGAAGCTGTAGCGGGCCAGTCTCTGTCCTCCTTCTACGCTTTCCAGCAGGAAAGACTGGCTGTTGTTCTGGATTTTAAGGTATGCCGAGACAGGTGTCTCAAGGTCGGCCACAATTTCGCGGTAGACAGGGATCAGGTTGCCCTCCGCTCGCCGGTTTTTAACTTCTTCCAAACCTGGATAATACATATTTTTTCTCCTGTTTAAAACAAAAAAACCTCTCGCCCATAGGGGCGAGAGGTTTTCCTTCGCGGTACCACCCTAATTGACCGTTGGAAATATAAATGATAAAACGGTCATCTATATCAGGTACGTCCCGAACTGATCGGGGTTATACCCTGAGCTTCGATAACGGTGCTCTCTCCGTTCCGTCCTAATCGGTTTCCCTTTCGGTGGAAAGCTCAAGAGTCCATTCAGTCTCTGCGCAAGCGCCGGCTCACACCTTACCCGGCTCTCTGGGCCTCGCTGGAGACATACTCGTCTCTTTCACAGCTTTTAGCTATCTTTTTCAGTATAAGCGCAGAATTTGGGTTTTGTCAAGATGTGATTTACCGGGGTAATTTTTGAGTATTTTGTAACTTATATTTACCGACCTGTAACTTTTTGTAACTTTTTGTAACGAAGAAGAGAAGTATTTGTAATCAGTTTTTTACTTGCATTCTGTATCATTAATACTATGACTAAAGTAATGCTGGGCAACCAGAGAGGGTGTAAAATTTAGATGTTACAACTGGAACCATTAAGAAAATTATCGAATATAGAGCCGTCCGGTCTCAGGATTGTGGCTGCAATACCCTGTTACAATACCCAGAAAAATATTGGTAATGTAGTAGCCGAGACCTTGAAATATGTTGATGAAGTAGTAGTCGTCGATGACGGTTCTACGGATATGACCAGAGATGTTGCCGAATTGGCGGGGGCCAGGGTGATATCCCATGACAGGAATAGAGGCTATGGCGAAGCTATAAAGTCCTGTATTTCAGCCGCCAGGGAAGACGGTGCAGATATTTTAATAACAATCGATGGTGACGGTCAACATAATTCTAATGAAATACCGCGATTACTGGAGCCGATTTTACGGAACAAAGCGGAGATTGTTATAGGATCACGTTTTATTAAGAAAAGCAAGCAAATGCCTGCATACCGGAAATTGGGAATAAATATAATTAATTTTCTCTGGAATATGGGTTCACGTACCAAAGTAACAGATTCACAGAGTGGTTTCAGGGCTTACAGCATGTCTGTTATGGGCAATATTGACTTTTCAGAGTCGGGAATGGGCATGAGTATAGAGATACTGGAGAAAGCCAGGAAATATGAACTCAAAATAAAGGAAGTCCCCATTTCTTGTTCATACAATAACAATAATTCGCACATCAGTCTTAAAGCCATACGTCATGGTTTTAGTGTAGCTTCGGGTGTCATAAGAATTCGTATTAGAGACAAAAATTCCTCAGTTATTTGTCAAAAAATACCTTCAATACTGGAGCAATACACAAGTTTCTAGCCACTTACAACAAAAAAATAAGCCGCAGTTTAACATGGGCTTAATAATTCCGCCAAAACCATTCAA
>CAYLVC010000025.1:0-9673 GCA_964387005.1 uncultured Dehalococcoidales bacterium
CCGGAGGAAGAGTACCGGCTCCGCCTGGAGAATACCAGGAAAGCTGCCTCCGAGCTGGGTTTTCCCCTGGAAGAAGGCCCTTATCTGCCGCGGGAATGGGACGCGGCTGTGACTTCGCTGGAAAATGAGCCGGAGGGTGGCAGGCGCTGCTCGGTCTGTTTCCATCTGCGCCTGGAAAAGACCTTTCTCTTCATGCTGGAGTCCGGATGCGAGGCTTTCACCACTACCCTGACCATGGGCTCCAACAAGTCCGGTGTTTTAATCGCCCGGATCGGGCGGGAGATCGGCGCTGAAAAGTACCTGGAGCGTGACTTCAAGAAGAAAGAGGGGTTCAAGCGTGCCGGGGAGTTGTCCAGGCAAATGGGACTGTACCGCCAGCACTACTGTGGCTGTGTATACAGTCTCAGGTAAAGGCTGAAATTGAACTTGACAGCACAGGCTGTAAATTGATAGACTATCTAAGTGTCAGGTTGCGCTCCGGGTTGCGGCCGCAGCCAGTAAAGTTTCCCCGGCCCCTTGGTGTAGCGGTCTAACATGCCACCCTGTCACGGTGGAGATCGCGGGTTCAAATCCCGCAGGGGTCGCCAGTATTAGAATACAAAGCCGGAAGCGAGTTAATTGCTTCCGGCTTTTGTCTGTCGGAAGGGTAATAACTATACAGTCGGTGCCCGGTACCGAGAGCCGTTGCCTGTATTTTCAGGGTTAAGTTGTTTTCATCCACCGCGGAAAGCTAACCCGGTCCGGTGCAGTTTGACCTGAAAATGCCTCTCTTGCTGGATTCCGCCTGTCTGCCGCATTGAACCCGGTTCAGGAAATATCCTCTTATTTTGCCCGGGACCCGGGATGCTTGAACTGTCTTATACGTAGTGCTTAAATGAAAGACATTAAAGGGTGAAATCGAGGGAAGGAGTTAGAATGACTGACACAAAATACGGGAAATACTTCATGACCTATCAGGCCAAACAGGACGACATAGAGCGCGGGCGTACGGGAATCACCCGTGTGGACTGGGAGGCCTTTGAAAGCTGAAACTTCTACTGGATTCACTGGAAACTTCCTTACACCGAAGGACGTTCCGCCGATACGATGGGCATAGGGCATCCGCCTCATATTCACAAGTACGCTAAACTGTTGATGGTGGTCGGCACGGACCCGGAGCACCCGGTCGATCTCGGGGCGGAAGTCGAGCTTCAAATGGGCCCCGAAAGGGAAAAACACCTTATTACGGAGTACACCGTGGTCTTTATTCCGCCCAACTTCGTACACTGCCTCTATATTATCAGGAAAACTGCCTGGCCATGGATCTTCATGGAAGTAAAACAGTGGCCGGTTCATACCGAAAAGCTGATCCCGTAAATATTGACCTGAGAAGAGAAAAAATCCGTTGACTGGTCCAGGTGGAAAGAAGAGGGGTATTAGCCGCTGAAGGAATCATGCCCGAACTAATAACGGGATATGATAATAGTTCTCGGATAAACAACATGCCAATGAATATGTGCTTGTCTATTTTAATGCCCGCATATTTTGATTTGAGCGTTTTACTACTGCATTTTGTTATAATTACTCCATGGGAAATATAATAGAAAGCTATAAAACCCGTATTTATCAAGATATTGGTATTTATCTTGATAATTATTCTGTCTCTAGCATATCGTTAGATACAAATAATTCCATTTGGGTTGTAGCTGTAAGTAGGGAATGGGAGAAAGCTTGTCACTTTCCATACCAGAGAGAAGCTGCTTTCGATTATCGGGTTCTACACCAGGAGAACCAAAAAATACAAACAATAGAGCTCCGTGAAATACCATTTGGTTTCTATAGGGTGCAACCCATTCTTGGCGATAAAATACTATTCTGCAATTCAAGAGCCTTTAAACATCCAGATAACTCAAGAGAATTAAATGCCAGGATAATCGACTTCAATGGAAGACTGGTTAGAGAATTTTTGTTAGGAGATAGCATTGAAGATGTTCAGGTAACCTCCAGGGATATCATCTGGACTAGTTATTTCGATGAAGGTATCTTTGGTGATGCAATCGCGGCACCTGGTATCCGATCATGGACAGATGATGGTCACCCATTGTTCTCATATAATGCTCCAGGTGGGCATTATATTTGTGATTGCTATGCTATGAATGTTGTGTCGGATGATGAAGTATGGTTTTATTATTACACGGAATTCAATCTGGCGAAAATACAAAATAACCAGGTGGAGATGATATCAACAGATATTCAAGGTTCTGATGGATTTGTGAAACATGGAAGTTATTTTCTGTTTAGAGGCGGTTATAATTTTCAAAATCTTTATTACTTGTATGAATTAACCAATACCGGACTTAAAGAAAAGTTGCAGATCATATTTACAGATGAGCTTAACAACTTAATTGTTGCTGAAAAGATACATTGCAGGGGTTCTTTTCTACTGATTCAGAACAGGACGCAACTTTTCAAATTTGACCTGAGAGAAATTCTTAACAAACATAAAATTCAGTAATTAGGTTAAATGTTTTTGTTGCATTGAAGGGCAAATATCCCGATATTTGTGCGGTGGTAAAGACCCTTGAACCTCGTCCGGCCTCAGTTAAGACGGATGGCAATGGTTAATTACTTCCTCCTGGAAAACTCCGTTTTTTCTGACTTTATATTATCCGCCGGATGGTATACTCTATTATTGTTTTCACGTAGAGGAATATCCAATAGTAAGATTACAAGAGAGGGAGCCGTATGTGCGGAAAGGAACAGCAGGGAAGCCAGCTTGTCATCATTGGTGGTGGAGGCGCCGGGTTGGCGGCGGCGGTCGAAGCCTCGGAACAGGGTGTACTTGACATAACGGTTATTGAAAAGAGTCCCGCACTGGGGGGAACTTCGTTGATGGCCGGCGGGATCTTTGCCTGCGAAAGCCCCGTCCAGGAGCGCCTGGGTATTACCTCCAGCCGCGATCAGCTTTTTAAGAAAGCCATGGACTGGGCGCACTGGTCAAACATCCGCCCGGACGTCCTGCGGGCCTTCATCAACAAATCCGGTGGGACCATCCGCTGGCTGGAGGAAAAGGGGCTTGAGTTCGACCTTATTACTTTTTATCCCGGTCAAATGCCGCCGGTGCAGCATAATCCCCGGGGGCAGGGGGCTGCGCTGGTCCGCCTTCTGCGCAGCGAATGCGAAAAAAGGGGAGTGCGTATCCTCTGCCGTACAGCCGCAAAAAAGATTATCCGCGCAGATAACGGCACAGTCACCGGTATTCAATTTACCTCAGGCGGGGAGGAAACCGCACTTTCCTGCCATAGCATCATAATCGCCACAGGCGGCTTCTCGGGAAACCAGGAGTTGATGCGCCGCTATTTTCCCAATCTTAAAGACGGACTGGTATTAAGCGGTCTGCCGCTGAATGGAGATGGAATATTTCTGGCCGAAGCCGCTGGTGCGGCTATCGAAGACTCAGCCACTATCATTAAAGAAGGACCCCGCTGCCATATCCACCAGTGGCCGCTGCTGGCGCTCGAGCGCAACCCTGTGACGCTCTGGGTCAACCGGCAGGGAGAGCGTTTTACCGATGAATCCACGGGGCACCACATTTTTGAAAGTGTGAACTCGATTATGAGGCAGCCGGAAATGACCTGCTTCACTCTCATTGACAGCTCAATACGCCGCTTTTTTGAACAAAACATTCGCAGCTTGAGGAACTATCCTCAGGATGATTCTCCCCAGGTTATACACGATATACTGGAAAAGGGTTTTCGGCAGGGAGTAAGCCAGGATACTGTGAAAATCGCCGGAAGCTGGCAAGAAATTGCCTCCTGGACCGGCGTTCCGCATGATGCCCTTATCGAAACAATTGCCCGCTATAACGAGTTCTGCCGCCAGGGGTACGATGCTGATTTTGTCAAAGACCGCCGTTATCTGCTGCCGCTGACAGAGCCACCCTTCTATGCCATCAGAGACCTGTCCGTCCGGCTGGACACCATTGGCGGGATCAGGGTGGATGGCAAAATGCGGGTGTTGGACAGGGGAAGCCGGGCTATTCCGGGCCTTTACGCTGCCGGAGTGGTGACCAGCGGGTGGGAATCTGAAGTATATTGCAGTGAACTGAGCGCCAGCGCCTTCGGGTTCGCCGTGAATTCCGGGAGAATCGCCGCTGAAAACTGTGCGGTCTATTTGGCCGCACCGTAACTGAAACCGCAAGGCGGGTGATTGGTCAACCCCCATCGTGCATGAGCACAAACGCTGATGATTGATTGCTGAGTGTGCCGGAACCTCTCAAGCCTGAAGCTGCGGGTGAAGATCTCGGAAATCCGGTGCCGGTCAATGCGTTTTGAGTAATTTCAATTCAGCCGGGGTGAGTTCCCGGGCCTGGCCTTCCAGCAGTGGTCCCAGCGTCAGGTTGCTCAGACGGATGCGTTTGAGCTCCAGGACCCTGTACCCCATAACGGCGAACATGCGCCTTACCTGCCGTTTCCTGCCTTCGTGGATGATGATGGAATAGTTGTATGGCGGGATTTCTACCGCCCGCAGCCTGGCCCTGTGCGTCGGTCCTTCCGCAAGCTCCAGGCCTTTCTCCAACTGTCTTTTTTCTTCGGGCTTTATAGTTCCTTCTACCTGCACCAGATATTCTTTTTCCTGCTCGAAACGGGGGTGGGTCAGGCGGTTGGTCAGGTCGCCGTCATTGGTCAGCAGGATCAGGCCGGTTGAGTCTTTGTCCAGCCGTCCAACGGGGTAAACGCATAAATCCCGGTATTTTTTGGGTATAATATCCAGTACTGTCGGGCAGTTCCTGTCATCCCGGGTAGTCGAGACGATCCCTTTGGGCTTGTTGAGCATGAGATAGGTTAAACGTTTGACCTGGCCTGATACCGGCTTGCCATCAATCTTGACCTGGTCTGATTCCGCATTGACCGGCAAAGAATAACTCTCAGCCGTTTCACCGTTGACGGTCACCCGGCCTGTCTTGATGGCCTCAGCCATCAGCCGCCGGGAACCGGCCCCGGCAGAGGTCAGCAGCTTGATCAGGGATATCGTTGACACTGTATTCTCCTCAAAGTCCATCCGCTAAGAATTATACAGGAGTTATGCAGATAATTGGAAATCGTGAGCCTGGCTAACCCGCCGCCTGTTGACATTTACAGGGTCGAGGGGTATATACTAAGTACCTAGAGTCCCTATGTGCTCAACCGGTCTAGGTAAAACACCTGATAGTCCCGTGTGACTGTGGTACCAACCTGGACTCCGGGGTTTATTTATTGCAGCGGCGGATAACCGGCTGTGTCGCCATGTACAGGAGTATAACGGACAGTACCGATCATACCGGTCAGTGTCGCTCTCAGGAGAAAAATATGTATGAAAAGCCCGAAGCTCTGGCCCAACTTGAGCATGTCAACACCCTTTTCCCTGATATTGAAATCTTCCAGTCCTGGAAAGACAACGGCCGTAAAATAATCGCCTTCGAGTGCACTTATGTGCCTGAGGAGATGATCTATGCCTCCGGAGCCTTGCCCGTAAGACTTGTCGGCAGTGGGCGGTTGTCCAATTACAATGATGCCAATGCTTACATGTACTCCAATACCTGTTCTTTCATTCGGAACTGCCTGCAAATGGTATTGAACAATCAATACAGCTTTCTGGACGGTTTTATCGCCGGATCGACCTGTGATTGTTCGCGCCGCCTGGCGGATATCTGGGAACATTATGAACTTACCCCTTTTGTTTATACCGTGGGGGTCCCCCGTAAAATCAGCCCTTCCGCTTACGAGTTATATGAAACCGGGCTTCGCCAAATGATGGAAAAATTGGCCGGATTTACCGGCCGGCCGGTTTCAACAGAGGCTTTGAATGAAGCTGTTCGCATATATAACCGGCGGCGGGACCTTCTCAGGTCTCTTTATGCTATGACCCGGCTGGACCATCCTCCTCTAGCGGGGAGTGAGTTGATGACCGTGCTTAACGCCAGTGTTTTTCTGCCGCCGGAGATGTTCAACAGCATAATCGAAAAACTAATCCAGCAGCTTAACGCTGTTTCCCGGACAGTCACTGGTGATTTCCGGATTATGGTGGGCGGCAGCCCTTTGAATAGTCCGGAGTTCATCCGGGAAATTGAAAAAATGGGCGGGCTGGTGGTGATTGATGAGCTTTGCACGGGGGTCAGGTATTGGTGGGAGGGAGTGGAACCTGGTCCCGATCCCGTCAAGGCTATCGCTCACCGCTACCTTCACAATTTCGCCTGTCCCAGAATGGAGCCTTCCGAAGACCGTTTTCAGAGGATATTGAGACTGGTCAGGGATTTCCGGGTGGATGCCGTAATAACCCAGATAGTGCCTTACTGCGTGCCCCAGGCGATGGAACAGCCCATGGTCAGGCAATTGCTGGAGGACAATAATATCCCCGTCCTGGAGCTGGACATGGAATACGGGGCAGGTAACACCGGACAAATTACTACCCGGATCCAGGCTTTCTTTGAGATGCTGCGCGGGAGGTCAAACTGACGATGTCACGCACTATTGATACCACCAGATTGGACAAAGTCGTTCGTATCCTTGAAATGCTGGCGCGTATGTGCCGCGTCCAGTCGGACCGCCAGGGCGAATGGCTCTACTACCAGCTTTTAGCCGGTTGTTTCCGCCAGATCCAACAGGCCAGGGAAGAGGGCAAACCCATAGTCGCCCATACCATCTTCATTCCTACCGAGGTTCTCTATGCCATGGATATTGTCCCCATGTACCTGGAAGGTGCCGGAGAAATTATGGCACGGATGCTGGGACTGCCGGAATCCTTTGCCGCCGCCAAGGCGGCCGGTTTTGCCGGTGAAATCTGCTCCGGCCACCGCCTGCTCAATGCCATGGCTTTCCAGGGCTGGCTCCCCCGTCCGGATGCCTTTATCTGGAGCAACCTGGTCTGCGACCTGACAGCCAAGTCCGGCGACTATCTGGTCAGGGAATATGAACGGCCGGGACTGTACCTGGACCGCCCGTACCATGATTCCCCTGAAGGCCGGCGGTATTACGTCCGGGAGATGGAAGGCATGGTTGCTTTCCTGGAGGACCTCACGGGGAGGAAAATGGACCCGGAGCGCTTGAGACAGTCCATGGAGTATTCCCGCCGTTCCACCCTTTTGTTCCGGGAAATTTGCGAACTGAGGAAATACGTGCCCTCACCCATGCGCAGCCATCATCTGATCGAAATGACTTTAGCCCAGCTTCTGCTTTCCGGAACGCCCGAGCTGGTCAACTTCTATGAGACCGTCCTGGATGAAATGCAAAAAGAAATACAAAAGCCGGACAGGCCGGCGGAAAGATATCGTCTCCTCAATTTCTTTTTCTATCCCTCTTATCTCTGGAAATTTTTGAATTTGATGGAAACCAAATACAGGGCTTCCATGGTTGCGGAGCCTCACCTGTCCCTGTGGGCCAATGCCGATATCGATCCTGCCCGGCCCTTTGAAAGCCTGGCGGACAAGGCCTTCGCCCTGACGGATACCGGTCCCTTGAAGGGAGTAGCGGAGGCAGCTGTCAAACAGGCTAAAGAATACCGGGCTGACGGGGCCCTTTACTGGGCTCATATGGGCTGCCGTCAGACCTGCGCCACTATCAGGATTATCAAGGATGCCCTGCTTGAAGAAGACATTCCCACACTGGTCATTGACTGCGATCTGGCTGATTCCACTGTTGTCAGCGAGGAAGAAATTACCGGGAAGGTCGAGCAGTTTCTGGAGTTGCTGGACGACCGTCGGGAGGGCTGATGCTAACTATGAAACTGCAAAACAGGACTGCTGTCGTAACCGGCTCCCGGCGCGGGATCGGTAAAGCCATTGCCCTGGCCCTGTCCGGGGAAGGCGCTAATGTCGTAGTTTGTGATGTCAGCCTGGAAGATTGCCAGGCGGTGGCCGCCGGGATCACGGATGCCGGCGGAAAGTCCCTGGCCCTCCGCTGTGACGTCTCTTCCAGGGCTGAAGTATTCGCCATGATGGAACAGGTCATAAGCCAGTTTGGCCGGGTGGACATACTGGTCAATAATGCGGCTACCGGAGTGATCAAACCCTTTGTACGTCTGACAGATGAAGATTGGGACCGCACCCTTGCCGTGAATCTGAAAGGCGCTTTTCTCTGTTCTCAGGCTGCTGTTAAAAATATGATTAAAAACGGGGGAGGCCGGATTATCAATATTTCCTCCGTAGCCTCGGGTGGCGGAGGTGGCGCCACACCCCTGATGGCTCCCTATATTGCTTCCAAAGGTGGGCTAAAAGCCCTCACGGAAGCCCTGGCGGTGGAGCTGGCGGTTTTCGGCATTAATGTCAATGCTATTTGCCCGGGCACCATCGATTCCGGGGCTGTCCCCGAGTCCATGCAGGCCAGGTCATTGAAGACCGTTCCAAAGGGCAGGCTGGGACGCCCTGAAGAAATCGCCGGCATGGTGCTGTTTTTGGCCGGACCGGATGCCGACTATATCACCGGCAGTACCTTCTATGTTGACGGCGGTTCTTCCAGATTGGCTTTGTGATGGGTTGCTGGATATGACACTCCTGGAGGTGAAAAATGAGCAGGGTAATAGTAGCTGCCGATTCCTTGTGCGGAATACCCGCACAGCTGGTACCGGATCTGGATGTCAGGATTATTCCGGACATTCTCACCATCAACGGGAAGGACTACCGGGATAATGTCGATATTTCTCCCGATGAGTTCTGGAAAGTATTTCCCACTATTAAGACCTGGGCCACTTCAGCCCCCTCCCCCGGGGATTTCGTGAAGTTCTTTCAGGAAGCCGGAAGCCAGTCCGGAAAGGTTATCTTTTTCTCTGTTTCCAAACAGCTCAGCGCTGTTTACAAATCTGCCATAAGTGCCCGGGATTCCCTGCGGGCGACACACCCCGGACTTGATCTTCAGGTGATAGACAGCAGATTCTCAGCCGGCGCCATGGGGTTTATTGTGATGGAGGCCGCACGGGCTGCCAGCGACGGTAAGGACATGGCTGAAGTTACGCAAGCGGCAGAGAATATGATGGACAAAGTCAAATCTGTTTGCAGTATGGAGACACTGAAATACCTCATACGCAGCGGGCGGGCGCCCAAAAAAGCCTATATCGGTGAATTGCTGGGGGTTAAACCCCTGGTCGGCATGGTCAATGACTCAGGTCTGACTGAAAGCCTGGGAAGAGCCAGGGGCAAAGAACAGGCCTTCCGAAAACTGGTAGAAATGATTCCCCAGTATACCGATGCAAGCAAACCCCTTCACGTTATAGTACAATACACCAACTCGCTTCAGGATGGTGAAAACCTGTCCCTCATGGTCAGGGACAAATATGATTGCTCCGAAATGTACCTGATCCCCTATTCTCCCATCTCCGCCGGCCATTCGGGGCCGGTAAACTCGATATCATTCTATTCATAGGGGATTTAACAGGGAATCAACCAATAGCCACAAACCTCGTAGCGACTACCCCTGTTATCCGGCGCTGTGTGCAGCTGAAGCCGCGCTTTTTGGGGAAGTCCGCTTTACTAGAGTCATGCATATTACCGACACAATCGCCAGCGCGGCGGAAACCCAGAAGGCGTAGCGGTAACTGCTGGTTGCATCATAAACATAGCCGAAGACCAGAGGACCGAGCGAAGCCCCGACCGTAAAACAGAACGAAAAAATGCCCAGGAACAGGCCGTGGTATTTCAGCCCGAACAGCCAGGCCGTCATCGGGG
>CAYLVC010000025.1:9773-14859 GCA_964387005.1 uncultured Dehalococcoidales bacterium
ATGCCCAGGAACAGGCCGTGGTATTTCAGCCCGAACAGCCAGGCCGTCATCGGGGACGACTGTGAACCTGCCAGTCCGAAGGCTGTTCCTAACAGGATAGCGACGGCGAAGAAAACCCAGGTCTCTCTGGATACGATGACTATCAGGGTGCCCAGAGCCAGCATTATCAGTCCGCCGAGATAAACTCTCTTATTGCCCAGCTTGTCTCCCAGTCCCCCCAGACCGATCTGTCCCAGCATGGTGCCCCCTCCGATAACGGTCAGCACGGTGGAGGCGATAACGGCGGATATACCAATGTCGGTCAGGTAAGGCACGATGTGCACATCCAGCGCTACAAAGGCAAAAGAATAGGAGATCAGGATGACACACATCAGCCAGAACTGGTTCATACCGGCAGCTTCCCTGAAGGAAATACCCTTGTACCCGCTGCCGGATTCAGCGGACTTGGCGTCCCTGCTCTGCTCCTGTGCCGGCACTATCCTTTTTCTCAAAATAACCGCGGCCATCCCGATGAGGAGCAGGATCACGATGCCCACGATGACGAATGGCCAGCGCCAGTCATAGGTTTCAAGGAAACGGCTGATTATCGGAGGAATAACCATCATCCCCAGGCCTCCGCCCCCGATGGTAATTCCCAGTATCATGCTTCTTCTTCGTGTGAATATCTTGGTGATGCTGGAGATGAGGGGTATGCAAATGCTGTTGCCTATGCCGAACAGCACTCCATAGAAGAGGTATATCTGCCAGATCGCCCTGACCTGCGACATCAAAATGCAACCCAGGCCTAACGACAGGCCGCAAAGTACGACTGAACGGCGGGGGCCGAACCTGTCACTCAGCAGACCGATAATAATGGCGGTCACTCCGTAGACAATCTGTGCCATGGAGTAAGCCCCGGAAATCTCCGTCCTGTTCCAGCCGAACTCCAGGTTCATGGGTTTGAAAAACAGGCCGAACGAAGCCTGAAGACCAAGGGTAACCATCATCAGCAAAAAAGTTATTGCGACAATCTGATAACCTTGAGAGGAGTTGGATTGTGTGTTTATAACAGCCTGCCTTTCAGCTTTGCTTATACCGGTTAGTGAGCATTATAACACCTGCCAATCCTGATGACAAAAAGGGGCAGGTTTGAGACATGAAAAAGCCCCGGGATGCGGACGTTTCTCCCGAGGCCTGTAAATGTTAACTGGAAACCTGAAACCGGTTAAACCCTGGGCCTCACCACCATGACCGGTTTCTTTCCGGTGTGCAGAACTTTATCGGTTACGCTGCCGAATACCCAGCGGCCGAATCCGGAACGGCCGTTGGTGGACATCACGATCAGGTCGCAGTTATTGGCCTCGGAATAATCAAGAATTTTCTCCGCGACAGGTTTTTCGCCTGTTTCGGTAGATATTAATGGATGGATGTCAATCATCGATTTTTTAGTCTTTTCCAGGTATTCCCTTGATGCCGCATGGGCTCCGATCTTATACTTTTCCACAACCTCCGTGGTTATCCCGCTGTATCCGCTGAAATCCACCGATTCTATGACCTGTAACAATACCACTTCTGCGCCGGTTTCTTTGGCAAGACCGATCGCAAATGGGAAAGCCGCTTCGCTCAGTTTGGAACCGTCCAGCGGCACCAGGATCTTTCTGAGGATGTATTTCAAGGAGATTACGGAGTCATCCAGCTCTTCCCTGATCAGCAATACCGGGCAGTTGGCCGCCCTCAGCACCTTCTCTGCCACATTGCCTACTGTCCACAATCCTCCGCCGGAAGCTCCCCGGTTTGCCATGATAATCAGGTCGCAGTTTATTTTTGCCGCGTAGTTGATGATTTCTGAAGCCGGATGGCCAATGAGAGACTGAAAGCCGACCTGTGCATGGGGTTGTGTGCCCTCTACTGCCGGCTGCCTTTTCAGCAGGGCTTCACTGATCAGGTCGCTTTGTTTTTCCAGGTATGCGCGGCTTTCAATTTCCGCCTGACCCGTGGAAGACTCGGAAACTCCGGCAATAACGATAGTTGAGTTGAACAGGGAAGCCAGCTCAATGGCATAGGGCTCAACTATTTCAGATATTTTTGATCTGTCCAGGGGAACCAGGATTTTCTCAAACATTTTCTTTATCTCCTTAAGTAATTTCAGTCAGGATACGGAGCTTCACTGCCGGAATGCCGTGTCTTAATGAACTTTTCAGGTCAGGTAGAGATAACTATCCGGTTTAGTGTATTCACTTATCATTTTGAATATACCTGGCATTAAAATCAAGTAGTACTTGGCCGCAAAAATTCCTTTAAACCATTCTTCCCCTTTGAGGGGGGAAGGCCTGAACCGGTTCAGGTAGATGAGGGTGAATGGAATATATAGGTTGATCAACTCATGCAATTTGGTAGTAGTCTCCGTCCATTACCGTGAACAAAATATAAGGACATTGTTGTTTGCGCAATTGTTTTGGGCGTTGCATAGAGAATTTGCATATCATATTGGTCATTAATCAGCCGCATGCGCTATAATTACTCACAACCCTGTAGTTAAGACAGAAAATTTGTGGAGGGATAGATATGACAACTCAAAAACCGGTAAACTGGCACACCATGCTGGAGAAGGGCGCTCCGGAGTTGCTTAAACAGGTGTCCGCCATTCAGCAGTCGGCAGGCGCAAACGGGGCACTGCCCGCTAAAACCAAGGTCTTGATGATGATGCTTTGCGATGCCCTGCTGGGCCATAACGAGGGTGTAGCCAATCTTGCCAAACTCGCCCGCTCCCAGGGGGCCAGTGAGGCTGAAATTTCCGAGACCCTGTCGGTAGTTTTCCTGATGGGAGGACTGCCCGGCATAGTCACCGGCGCCAACGCCTTTAAGGAGTAATCTTTTAAGGCTTCTTCTCGGGATAATTACTTGGCCTTTTTTTCCATATACTACAATTGTTTATATGGTAACAATGGTTTTACCCGCGAACGTTAATAAGGGTGCCATTCTGGAAGCCCTGTTCACCTGCACAACTCATCGGGCTGAAGGATCTTGTCGTAAAATATTGCGGATGGAACACAGTCTGGTTGAGTCTCCGACGAGCAGACTCCGTGTCACCGTCCTGAACAAAGTTCAGGCTTCACCTTGCGCAGTCGGCAGACCGACCAGATTGTGGAAGTCGCCTGTATACGCAATAACAAAAGTCGCAACATATAGTAATCGTGTTGCATATAGCAATTAGGTACAATTCTACTTATTGTGATGTCTGTTACGTTGTCAAAAACCTTTCGATTATTGTCGCCAGGTCCTCTACATCCTTAATGTAGGTATGCTCGTTAATCCCGTGGGGATTTTGCTCCGGACGCGAGAGGCCGGTCCCGAATGTCCTGGCTTTCCATTCCTTTACCGGGACATCCAGCGGGACGGAAGCCATAAACCCGTACATGCCCGTTTTCCCGGTCACTTCCCGGAGGATTTGGGACAGTTTTATGGCCTCAGGTTGATTGATTGCCGACGGCAGGGGGTTAAAGAAGTCGATCCGCCTGATGTCCCACCTTATACCTGGCACAGTATGGAGGGCATCCAGGATTTCTCTTTCGGCCTCCTCCAGGCTTTCTTCCGGGATTATGCGGCGGCTTACCGTGATAACACACTCGTCCGGGACAATATTTTCTTTAATCCCACCATGCATCATCGTAATTGCCAGGTTTGGCTGCAGATGCGTAATTGTCAGTCCGGGTGGGGCAGGTACCTCTGATTTTCTTTGCTTGATTTCCTCGCCCAGTTGTAAAAGCGGATGGCAGAGTTTGATCGCATTCTCGACGGCGTTTTCCCCCATGAAAGCCCATCCCTGGTGTACCGATTTGCCGTAAACCGTGATGTTGCAGGCATATATGCCCAGGGAGCCTGCCTGCACGTAGTCGCTCTCGGCATCCAGACTGAAAAAAGCAACTCCTGTGACCGGCTCAAGATAAGGCCGGATATAACGCAATTCATTATTGTCGGCATGCCCGGTTTCCTCATCAACCGTGACTACGGCGGAGGCATCATAATTGATCTCCCGGCCTTTTAACCGGTCCAGGGCTGCCAGCAGGGAAATAATCTCTCCTTTCATGTCGACAGCGCCGCGGCCGAAGATTTTTCCATCTTCCACTCTGGGGGTAAAGGCCTCCCAGCCCTTTGCCGGTACCACGTCCACGTGCATGTAGAATATCAGCCGGGGCTTTCCCGGGTTCCGCCGGTGTATTACCAGGTTTACCCTTCCTTTCTGCCCTCCGGCGTGCTCCTCGGGGATAAAGACCTTTTCCGTTTGGCACCCCGTTTGCTTAAACCACGGATCGAGAAAGTCGATCGCTTTTTCATAGTTCCTCCCCGGCGGGACGGTAGTATCAATTGCCAGAAGGTCTTTTAATATCTGAATATAGTCCATCATTCCCCCTCTTCTATCCGGTTTAGTGATATTGTACCACAGACAGTTATAATGCAGGGCAGCGCTATAACTGGGTTGAAGCCGGACTGCGTCCCGGTAGCAAATACAGTCCGTGCCGGTCAGTCTTGCACCCCTCATTGTTCAGTAAAGACCAGGCCTTCTTGCATGCCGCTTTGTGTTGGGCTAAGATAAGATATCTACACAAAAGCCGGTCATATAATTCCAGCTTTTGCGATTCAAACCGGCTTAAATATTTCAGGAGATAAGTATGACTGAACAAACGGAACTGTATACCAGGTTGGGGGAGATGGTAGGGGCTCCGGGCTCGGAAAGATTTGTCCGGATTTTGAAGGCTATGGTAACTCCGGCAGAAGCCCGGCTTATGCTGGAGATGCCTGAGATGACTTCCTGCGAACAGCTGGCGGAAAAGATGAAAACGGACTCCATTGCACTTCAGGCAACACTGGATGATATGGTCGAAAGGGGCCTGATTATGAGGAGCAAAACAGGCTACACGGCCCCCCGCAATATCGTCTTCTTCCACCACAGCGCCATCGGCTACATCAAGGAAGAGCTCAGACCGCAGATCAACCCGCTGTGGAGCGACTTCTACTACAATGAATGGGCGGATATGCTGGCGGAAGGTTATATCAAACGCGCCGATAGCGGAGCGCTTCCCGCTCACAGGGTGGCGCCTGATCATAA
>CAYLVC010000025.1:14959-16983 GCA_964387005.1 uncultured Dehalococcoidales bacterium
TGTCTGCCGAAGCTGCCTTAAAGGTAATCCATACCTGTGAGGACCGGGGGCAGGTGCATATCCCTCTGAATATCGCCCTGGCCGACCTTTACTGCAATTGCTGCGACGACTGCTGCGTGGTGATCTACCCTCTAACTAAACACGGGCGGGTACATGATGTCCTTTCGCCCAGTCGTTTCAGGGCTGTTGTTAACCAGGACCTGTGTAACGGCTGCCAGACCTGCCTGGAGCGCTGTTACTTCTCAGCTATCGAGATGAAAAAAGCCCCGGGATCGAAGAGACTGAAGTCCAGCGTGATTAATGAAAACTGCATGGGATGCGGCTCGTGCGTCGTGGGCTGCCCGCAAAAAGCGCTCACTCTTGAGGTGGTGAGACCTCCCGACCATATTCCCACCATGTCCGCTATTGAGCTGCTTATGGGCAAACAAAAGCCCGCCTGAACGTGCTCACTTCTATCTTCAATCCCGGCTTTTGGGGAATGTGCCACGCAGCTGGGTTACATGAGAAAGGAATTCTGATGTGTATTTTATCTGGTCCTCAAAAATATTAAAATAAATGGATAACATATGGTAAAATGGGTTCTAACAGCGCCATCCGGGCCTGATAGTTGAAAAGAAAAAGGAGAAAAAATTTGAAGATCACCAAAATAGAATTGTTTCCCCTCAGCCTCCCCCGGCTGAACAGCAAGCGTCCTAACGATGTTGTTCTGATCAAGATGCACACCGACGAAGGTATCACCGGAGTGGCTGACGCCGGTGAACATATGAAGGCTTTCGGCGATCAGAGCATTGTGATGAGCCTGGTTAAGTCCTGGGCGCCTATGATAATCGGCGCCGATCCCTTTGACAAAGAGATCATTCTGGGCAAACTCAATCAATTTGTGCACAATATTACAGGCTGTTCCTATCCCAATGCCGTCGCACTAATCGATTTCGCCCTCTGGGACCTGGTGGGCAAAGCAGTCAACAAGCCCATCTGGGCGCTGCTGGGCGGCAAAGGCTGCGAAAAACTGGAAGTGGATTATATCGTTTCGGATATAGTTGTGCTTACACCGCAGGAAATTGCCAAAAAACTGGAAAAAGCCCTGGACAACGGCATTCGAACACTTTGTTTGAAGGTTGGAGGATTATGGGGAGGCAATTTCGACCGGGATATCATCAATGTCAAGACTGTCAGGAAAGTAATCGGAGACCGGGATGATGTGCATTTGTGTATTGATGCCAATGGTGCCATGGACTACACCAAATCCCTGGAGATGATCCGCAGGCTGGAAGATTGCAACATATACAAGTTCGAACAGCCCACGCCCTGGTGGGATGTAGACGGCATGGCCCGCCTGCGCAAAAACACCAAAATGATGATATGTGCTCATGAGTCCAGTACCAAGGTTGAAGGCCTGATGGAGGTTATCAAGAAGGACGCTGCCGATATCGTGGGTACCAAGGTTGTCTGGACCGGCGGTATTTCAGAATGCGTCAGGTGGGGTGCTATCGCCAAAGCTGCCGATCTGGCAGTATATTGCGGCTCAATGAACGGCGCCTTTGAAGCCGCCGCCCAGGCCCAGTGGCTGTGCTCGGACGCCTGGTACGGAAAAATGGCTCACGCCAACTTCTTCCCCATGGCTTTCCATGATACTTTCGATACAACCGGGACACTGACCAGAGAGGATATCGTGGTCAAACCGCTGGCCTATAAAGATGGCTGTTTCTATCCGCCGGATGGCCCCGGAATCGGCCTTGAGCTTAACGAAAAAGCCATTCCCAAATTCCTGACGCAGGGAATGAGCCCGATGACTATCGAAGGGAAATAACCACAGTCCCGGCTGGTGTAACCGGCTAAGGCTTACTCGGTTGTCCCTGCATCTGGGAAAAGATGCAGGGACAACTTTTTATACCTTATCGATGATTCTGAATAGTCTGGAATGAAGAATATACCACTTCTGCTATTATTACGGCAACTAAAAATGATACATGATATTGATATTCAGGCTCGATGCATGAAGGAATGATTCCTATTTAATTGCC
>CAYLVC010000026.1:0-16734 GCA_964387005.1 uncultured Dehalococcoidales bacterium
TGAAAGGTACAGCGAAAACCATATCGCTGACTTCTATGTTTTTTATGACTTCTCCACCAATATTATAAACTGGGACTTGCACTTTTTAGCTCCCTTTGTTTGATTTTCTTATGATAACCAAACTATTTTTTCCACCCGGAACAGCACCTTCTATAAGCAGAAGGTTTCTTACACTGTCAGCGCTATGAACCGCCAGCTTCATGACAGTCACCTTTCTATCGCCCATGTGCCCTGCCATTCTTAATCCCTTCCATACACGACCGGGCGTAGATGTAGCGCCGATAGACCCGGGGGCTCTCAGACGATCAGATTGTCCGTGTGTTTTGGGCCCGCCCTTGAAGTGATGTCTTTTTACTCCGCCGGCAAATCCCTTTCCTTTAGATATTCCGATAACATCTACTTTATCACCTGGCTTGAAAAGATCCACATCCAGGGTATCTCCTACTTTCAGACCTTCTACCGATTCTACTCTGATTTCCCTCAGGAATCGAAACTGCCCCTGTTCTTTCAGATGGCCTTTTTCAGCAGAAGTCAGTTTTTTGGCTTTTCCGAAGCCGATCTGGGCTGAATTATAACCGTCTTTGCCGGCATCCTTGATCTGTATCACTTTACAAGGTCCGGCTTCGATAGCCGTTACTGCCAGGCTCTTACCGGCGTTATCGAAGACTTGCGTCATGCCCAATTTTTTCCCTATTAGACTATTAATACCAGGCATATTTTCCTTCCAATTCTTTAATTTATCATAAATGGTTAAAGTTTGATATCTACTTCAACCCCGGATGGAAGATTCAGTTTTGTTAAAGCATCAATTGTTTTCGAAGTTGTTTCAATGATATCGATTAAACGTTTATGGGTCCTTATTTCGAATTGTTCCTGTGAGTCTTTATCAATGAAAGACGATCGCAGTATGCTGAACTTTTCGATCCTTGTTGGCAAAGGCACCGGGCCTGACACAACTGCTCCACTACGCTCGATAGCTTCAACGATCTGTGCTGCTGATTGGTCAACGATCTTATGATCATAACCTTTTAACCGAATTCTAATTTTCTGTTTAGGCATTTCCTCTACCCTTTTTAACAATTTCCTCAGCTAATTCTCTGGGTACTTCCTGGTAATCCGAAAATTCCATTGAGTAAGTAGCCCTTCCCTGAGTAAGTGAACGAATTATGGTTGAATAACCGAAGGTCTGGGATAGTGGAATATGACCATTTATCGTACACATACCATTCCTTGTTTCTACATTCTCGATATGCCCTCTCCGCGAATTTAGATCGCCTATTAAATCACCCATGAATTGCTCTGGTGCCATAATTTCCATTTTCATTATAGGTTCCAGAATAATTGAGTTTCCTTTGCGAGCCCCTTCTTTCAAGGCAAGGGCACCTGCCATTTTAAAAGCCAGATCGGACGAATCCACATCATGATAGCTTCCATCGTAAAGCGTAGCTTTGATATCCACCAGCGGATACCCGGCTAAAACACCACTTTGCAACGCCTCTCTGATGCCTGTTTCCACAGGAGGAATGAATTTTCGGGGAATCGTGCCGCCTTTAATATTTTCAACAAATTCAAACCCTTTTCCTTTTTCCTGCGGTTCAATACGCACCCATACATGCCCGTACTGTCCGTGACCTCCGGTCTGCCTTACAAATTTTCCTTCGGCTTCAACCGGGGTGGTGATTGTCTCTTTATAGGCAACCTGCGGATTGCCTACTTTTGCGCTGACTCCAAATTCCGTCAGCATGCGGCTGACAATCACATCCAGATGCAGCTCCCCCATCCCGGCAATAACAATCTGTCCGGTCTCTTCGTTATAATTAACTTTAAACGTGGGATCTTCATCAGACATCTTGCGGAGGGCTTCCCCAAGTTTTTCCTGATCTGCCCGTGTCTTGGGTTCTACCGCAACTGAAATAACAGGCTCCGGGAAACGAATACTTTCCAGAACCAGAGGATTGGATGGATCACTGAGAGTATCTCCCGTGAAGGTCTCTTTAAGCCCCAAAGTTGCAACTATTGCTCCGGTATCGGCGTCATTTATCTCTTCACGGTGATTGGCATGCATCAACAATATACGACCAACGCGTTCTTTCTTATCCCGTGTTGAATTCAATATGCCGGCTCCCGTTTTTATCAACCCGGAATACACTCTAAGATAAACCAGCCTCCCCATATAAGGGTCTGTTACCACCTTGAAAGCCAGCGCTACAAAAGGACCTTTATCACTGGGGGGACAGGCAACCTTTTCATCATTTTGTGGATTGATGGCAAATAGCGAAGGCATGTCAAGCGGTGAAGGCAAATAGTCAACTATGGCATCCAGAAGTGCCTGTATGCCTTTATTCTTTAAAGAACTGCCGCATAGCACCGGTACGCATTTGTTAGCCACGGTAACCCGCCTCAGGGCAGTCTTAATATCAGCTATTTCAATTTCCGAACCCGCCAGATAGGCTTCCATAATATGATCATCGGACTCACCCAGTCTTTCAATCAATTCAGACCGGTACTGAGTAGCCTGCGGCACCAAAGATTCGGGGATTTTTATTTCATCGGGTTCTGCATCGGGATTGTTTGAAAAACGCCAGGCTTTCATTTCCAGAAGGTCTACAATCCCCTCAAATTTTTCTTCGCTTCCTAAAGGGATTTGCAAAGGCAGAGGTATTGCCTTCAACCGGTCTCTGATCATACCTACGGTACGATCGAAGTTAGCACCAATACGGTCCATTTTATTTATGAAACAAACCCTTGGGACGCTGTACTTGTCTGCCTGCCGCCAGACTGTTTCGGACTGAGCCTCGACTCCCTGAACAGCATCCAGTACTACAACTCCACCATCCAGGACTCTCAAACTTCTTTCAACTTCAGCTGTGAAATCTACATGTCCGGGAGTATCAATTATATTGATCCTGTAATCACCCCAGCTTGTGGTGGTAGCAGCAGCTTTGATGGTAATACCTCTTTCCCTCTCCTGCTGCATAAAATCCATCACCGTGGTACCTTCATCGACATTACCTATTTTATAGGTCCGGCCGGTGTAATAGAGTATACGCTCGGTTGTTGTCGTCTTTCCTGCATCTATGTGAGCGATGATGGCTATATTTCTAATGAGCTCTAACGGGAAACTTCTGGGCACGTTCCTATCCTTGTATTCAGACGATATAATATTACTGGTACTTCCTGGTAACTTCTTTTGGAATCTCTAACGGTAATAAATTTAATTTACCATCTATAATGAGCAAAGGCCCTGTTAGCCTCGGCCATCTTGTGCGTATCTTCCCTCTTCTTAACGGTAGCACCCTGGCCTTTAGCAGCATCCAGCAGCTCACCTGCAAATTTCTCTGCTGTCGACTTTCCTGACCTGGACCTGGTAGACTTAATTATCCAGCGAATGGCCAGTGCTCTACCCCGGTTAACATCTACTTCCACAGGCACCTGATAAGTAGCACCGCCAACGCGCCGGGCTTTGACTTCCAGCAGTGGCGTGGAGTTTTTCAATGCCAGTTCCAGCGTAGCCACAGGATCACCTTTCTCTTTTTCCTTGATGATTTCCATTGCGTCATACACAACCTTTTCAGCTGTGCTCTTTTTTCCGCAATACATAAGTTTATTAATTAGTTCAGCTAAGGTTAAATTATTATATTTTGCGTCAGGCAGCCTGACTCTTCTATCAATATGTTTTCTTCTTGGCATTCCTAGTCTCCTTTTCCCTACCCGGCCTTATCGGCAACCTTAGGTCGCTTATTACCATATTTGCTTCTACCCTGTCTGCGCTTGTCTACGCCACTGGCATCCAGAGTACCGCGAATAATGTGGTACCGGACGCCAGGAAGATCTTTTACACGACCGCCGCGAACAAGTACGACCGAGTGTTCCTGCAAATCATGCCCTTCACCCGGAATGTAAGCAGTGACCTGAATGCCGTTGCTTAAACGCACTCTGGCAATCTTCCGCAATCCGGAGTTAGGCTTTTTGGGTGTCATGGTCTTTACCTGTAAACATGTACCCCGTTTTTGAGGAGCCGACTTCATATGCGCCGTCGTTTTGTTCCTTAAAGCATTAAATGTATACCTCAAGGCAGGAGCTTTGGTCTTCTTGGCCGTCTTCTTGCGTCCTTTGCGTACCAGTTGATTAATCGTAGGCAATTTTCCCCATCCTATTTTACACAAATTTTAATGGATGAGATACAGCTCATCCATTAAAGATAGACCGAACGCCAAATTTCAATCTATCAACTTACCATATGGATTACTAAATCCGACTGTTTAGTCTATCATAGATAAACACAAAATGTCAATCCTGATTCCATATCGATTACTAATAACGTTTCAACACCTGAATTACCCTCGAAATTCCCAATAACTTTGTCTATTATACCATCATATTTCAGGTATCACAGCATTCGTTTGCGTAAGCCTTTCTTGAGAGGCGTTTCTTTGTAAGTCTATAAAGGCAAAAGATCGGGCTGTCTCTCAACTTTTCCGGCGATATTGCGGTAAACATAAACCGGACCTCCCAGTGCCACCGGCTCTTTCCCTGATGGGACCTTGAGGCAGGCTCCGGTAGATATGCCGTATCCCTGGGTGAGGGTTTTCTCCATACTTAAAGCAGTCTGCAATTCTTCCCAACCATCTTCCTCAGCATGTGTATCGCAAATAATAGAAGTAAAACCCAGGCAGGGAAAAAGCTCAGCCGTTGAATCGTCGTCCGGGTCCCTCCAGCGGATCCATTCTCTGGCCAGCATGATACTGCCGGCTGAGGCTCCAAAATAAATTTTGCCGCTGTGATAAAGGTCACGAAGAAAACCAGTCATCTGTTTTTCTTCCAGCACCTGTATTCCCCTCTCGACATCCCCCCCGCTGATAAATACTGCATCCACCCTCCGAAGAATATCCCTGGTTTTAGTAAGGTCCACTTTTGAGGAAACTGTCGGCGCATGAACAACTTCGGCCGCTCCTCCCCGGGTAAACTCAGCCGAGATAAACCTGAAAAACCCCAGGTCGTCATCGCTGGCAGCGCCGATATAACCGATCACAGGAGAAGCCGTCCCAATTTCTTTGAACAATGCCGGCATGATATCATCTTTCTTTTTACTCTGGCTGCTTCTACCGCCCGATAACAAAAAGACAGGTTTTGGGTTACTCATATTAACTGACTCCGGTAATACTAATTCTCTTTATTTTTCTGATTATCTCTGATGACTCTGATGATCCGCTGGACACCTTTTATTCCAGGTAACTCTCCAGATCGATTGGGAAAAGAGCCCTGGCGTGCAGGTATTTCCCTGATTGCTCGGGTGCAATAGCTGTACTGAAAACGACCCTGATCTGAGCTTCTTCTCCATAAAGACGCCGTAAAATCTCAGTTGCCTCTTCCTCCAAACCAGTCTTGTCTTTAAGCTGGCTTACCAGGTGTAATTCATAGGAGGTTTTCTCTTTCTGGACGAGCATGTATTCCTCAACATCCTGTAAAACACTGACCGCAGCATCCAGATCGGACATTGTTACCAGTTTTCCTTCACAGGTTAAGGTTAAGTTAATATTCCTACCCCTGATTGCTTCAAGTATCAGTCCGCTATTTCTCCCGCAGGTACACTGGCAGTTTTCCTTTACTTTTACGAGGTCTCCGGTATCAAAACGAAGAATGTAATTCCAGGGATTATTGAAAGGTGTAACCAGTATTCTGCCTGTATACAGACCACCTTGTTCAGCTTTTAAAGCCTGAAAATCCACCCGGCAGAAATCACTATTCTGATGAAAGCAACCCCGTTCACACTGCATGAATACGTATCCGGTCTCAGTCGTACCGTAAGAACTAACGATGGGACACGAAAAAACCCGTTTGATCTGGGCGTAATGCCAGAGAGTAGGATATTCATAAGTAAATACTATTATCCCCGGCTGAATGACGTCTTTTCCCTGCCGGCTGATATAGCGGCAAAGCTTTGCCAGGTAGGAAGGATTGGCCTCCAGCACCACCGGTTGAAAAACTGCCAGTTCGTTAATCATGCGGTCCATCAGAGCCGGGGACCAGGCAAGGGGGTCTGTTTTCTCATTAAGATAAAGAAAACGGGACAGGGTACGTCGCTCCAGCGGAAGGTCTACGATATCGGATATGATTCCCACATTAAGTGGGTTTGCCAGTATTGCCTCTCTTTGATTCCCTGTGGCCGCCCGGCACATTTCCGTGTTCAGCTTCCAGGAAGCCCTTTCAGACGCATCCCACCATTGCTGGTTCCAGATATTGATAACCTTCTCATCCGTAGTACCGCTGGTTTCTACCATCTGTATTTCACCGGATGCGATAGCCTGGTTGATATCCATATTATGCGGTATCAAACCCAGTGGAAAATACTTGCGAAGTTCCTTCTTGGTCAAGGCCGGCAAAGCGGCGAACCGGCAATCCGCTGGATATTGAGGACCGGGATCCAGTGGCTGCCAGTTTTTATACATGTCAACCTGCGATAGTGCTGTATCCAGGATCAGCGAAGAGCGAAGATAGTAATCATCTGAGTATTGGCATTTCGTATTCATCAGATACCCCACCGCCTGAGGCCACTTACTTCCAACCTGCCCGGTCTTTGAATCGAAATATCTGTCAATCAGATTCTATCGAAAGTAACTAGCCGCGCAATACGGCTCCCAGCTTGCTTTTCAAACGCTCGACAATCTCTTGATGTACACGGTTCACTTCTTCATCCGTCAGCGTGCTGGAACCGGAACGATAACTAAGGCGATAAGCCAGAGACTTTTTACCTGCCGGTACCTGTTCTCCTGAATAAACATCGAATATCTCTACCTGTTCAACCAGCGGAGAATCCAGAATCAATTTTTTCACGGACTGGTGCATTACATCAAAGTCAACTATCAATGCCATATCTCTAACGATTGAGGGGAAACGAGCTACGGGTTTGTAAGTTTTCCCTCCGGAAGCTAAAGAGGCCAAAGTTTTGAGGTCTATCTCCCACAAATACACGGGTTCAGAAATATCGAAGGCAGCCCGGACAACCGGATGAACTTCACCCAGCAAGCCAATTTTTTGTTCCCTGATGAAAATATCTGCCTGTTTATTGATATGCAGGCCGCTATCCCGGCCTTTTTCGAAAGAAGCTTCCAGTCCTGATCTGTAAAGCAGTCCTTCTACTGTGCCCTTGACATCAAAAAAATCGACGTTTTCAGCCTGACCCTGCCAGGATCTGGCAAAGCGTAGACCGCCAATAACTGCACAAAGCGTTTCCCTTTCATCCGGCAGTCCAGTTCCCTGCTGTAAATAGACTTTCCCTGTTTCAAAAAGCCTTATACTATCTTCTGTAAAACGGCGGTTGGCGGCAAAAGCCGTTAACAACGCCGAGCGCAGTGAGGTGCGCAACACAGCCATATCTTCTGTCATAGGATTCATCACCCGCAGGGGTTCAGGCCCACGGAGAGTGCGGTCAGAGGATAGTTTTTCAAGTGTCTCCCGGCTCACAAGTGAAAACGTCAATATTTCGCTGTATCCTTCGGCGGCTAAACCCAGCTTGATGTCCTTCTTTAGTTCAAAAAGAGGGTCCTGGTCAAGATGGGGCAATGGTTCCGCCAGCAGCGTAAAAGGAATTTTGTCATATCCTGTAATTCGGGATACTTCCTCAATCAAATCAACTTCCCGGCGTATATCGCTTCTCCAGTAAGGAACACCCACCTCGACAACATCATCTGAAACGGTTTTTACATTTTCGAATCCCAGCGCCTGGAGCGTACCGACAATCTGTTCCTTACCGTACTCAACTCCCATCAGACGGTTGGTCTTGCTAAAGGACAATTTAACCGGCTCAGGATCATCCTTAACAGGTTGAACATCAACCCATCCCGTAGAAACACTTCCTCCACCCAGTTCAGCCAGCAATTGAGTAGCTCGTTTTAGTGCAGGCAGAGTCAGTCCACTGGCAATACCCCTCTCAAAACGGTAGCGGGACTCACTCTGAAGTCCCAGGGTATCGCCCGTATAGTGGATGCTTACTGCCTTGAAACTGGCAGCTTCCAGCAAGATATTCTTTGTCTCATCGGTAACATCGCTGTTGGCTCCACCCATGACTCCAGCCACTGCTATTGCCCTTGCTTCGTCCGCTATTACCAGCATCCCCGGGTCTAGATTACGCTCAACACCATCCAGGGAAACCAGCTTTTCTTCTTCCCGGGCTCTTCTGACAATAATTTTTTTGCCGGTTATTTTGTCGTAATCAAATGTATGCAGTGGTTGGCCATACTCAAGCATAACGTAGTTGCTGATATCTACAACATTATTGATTGGTCTCATGCCGCTGGCAATCAACCGGTCCTGCATCCATTGAGGTGAAGGTTTAATACTGACATTCCGCACCAGGCTGGCGCAGTACCGCCTGCATAGATCAGGGGACTGGATTTCGATGGAAATATATTTTTCTACGGGGTCGGAGGCCTCCGGGTAGCTGACAGACGGAATATGAAGAGGACTGCCGGTCAGTGCTGCCGTTTCCCTGGCGATGCCGATTACCGATAAACAGTCCGGCCGGTTAGGTGTAACATCCAGATCAATGACGGCATCCCCCAGGAAATCTCTCAGAGGTTCTCCTAGCGGAGCATCGGAAGGCAAGACCAGGATTCCTTCATGGTTCTGTGAAATACCCAGTTCCATTTCTGAACAAATCATGCCTTTTGATTCCACACCACGAATTTTGGCCGGCTTCAACCGGATCTTTTGTCCGCTGTGGCCGTCTTTCAGCTCAGCGCCTACCGAAGCAAATACGATCTTGTCTCCAATATTCAGATTGGGAGCCCCGCAGACAACGGTATGCTCTTCTTTCCCGTTTGTTACCGTGGCCAATCTCAGCCTGTCGGCGTTTGGATGTGGGTTAATCGCCAGTATTTGTCCGATTACTACGTTTCCCCAGTCTGCTCCTGTTTTTTCCACCGCCTTGACTTCATTCCCGGACATCATCAGGCGATTTGCCAGTTCATCAGGTGAGACAGTGATATCTATATAATCTTTTAGCCATTTTAAAGAAATTCTCATTTTCAGCCTCAGAATTGTTGTAGGAATCTCAGGTCACTGTTATAAAAAAGGCGGATATCTTCAATACCATAGCGTAACATCGGCTGCCGTTCGATACCCATTCCGAAGGCAAAACTCTGATACACATCCGGGTCCAATCCGGCTTTGCGCAGCACCTCCGGATGAGTCATACCCGCACCACCGATCTCAATATACCCGCTATTGCCGCACAACCGGCACCCTTTCCCCTTGCAAACCGCACATTCCACAGCCATCTCCACACCTGGCTCAACGAAGGGGAAATAATCACAGCGGAATCTAACTTTTCTGTCTTCTCCAAAAAATCTCCTGGCAAACTCGTAGATGGTACCCTTCAAATCAGCCATCGTAATATTCTTGTCAACAGCTACCCCATCAATTTGATGGAACATCGAGGTATGGGTTGCATCGCTGGCTTCGTAACGATAGACCTTTCCCGGACTTATCACCCTGATCGGCGGTTTCATGCTCGCCAGCGCCCGGGCGCTTACAGAGGTATTATGGGTCCTTAACAACATAGGTCTTTTACCCTGTTCATCTGTGTAATCAATCCATGAAGAAGACATCTTGTCGCGCGAAGGATGACCTTCAGGTATGTTCAGGGCATCAAAATTATAATATTCCAGTTCTACTTCAGGCCCGTCCATTACCTGGAAACCCATTGAAGAAAAGATATCACATATTTCCTGCAAGGTTTGAGTTATAGGATGTATATGTCCCACAGGAGGGCGGCGGCCAGGCAAAGTCACATCTAGAGTCTCCCGTGCAGCGGCTTCAATAAGCTGTGAATTCTTTAACTGTTGTTCTCTGCCTCTCAGAATATCTTCCAGACTCACTTTCAGCGCGTTGGCTGCTGATCCTACGGCTTTTTTTTCTTCAACGCTCAGACCTGCCAGTCCCCTTAATATTTGTGTTAAAGGACTTTTTTTCCCCAGATACCGGACACGCCAGGTTTCCAGATCAGAAGCGTTGCTAATTTGATCAAGTTCATCTTGGGCTTTGGTTTTTAGTTCTTCGATTTGTTTTAACATATCGCCGTTCCCGGTTTTGATTTCCATCTTAAACAAACTATTTCCCTCTCCCGATTAACGGAAGAGGGAACAGAGCGAACAACAGATCCCGTTACTGACAGTTTTTAATTGGCTTTAACGGCTGTTTTAACCATCTGGGTAAAAGCCTGGGGGTCTCTTACCGCCAGATCAGCCAGTATTTTCCGATTCAACTCAATGCCCGCAGCATTCATCGAATATACCAGCTGGCTGTACGTGACTCCATTGGCCCTGGCTGCGGCATTAATCCTGGTAATCCAGATCCGCCTCATATCGCCTTTTCTCTCGCGCCGATGAAAATAGGCGTATTTCAGGGAATGAAGCATAGCTTCATGAGCCCGGCGTACAAGCTTATGCCTGGTAGCCCTTTGACCTTTGGTCAATTCCAGTAATTTATTGTGCCGACGTCTTGAAACAACGCCTCTTTTTACACGTGCCACAGTATTCTCCCTCTTTATTTAGAATGCTATAAACTAGATTTTCCAGACGCGCGAAATATCTTTTCCTGAAAGCAGATATTCTTGCCCTCTTGTTCTATCCGATATATTTCTCAACCCCCGGCGCGGTCTGTATTTGCCGGACGGGATACCGGATTATGCTCTTATCACTCTCTGGTATGACTTGTCTTTCTAACGGATATATTTCGCACCATAGGGAAGCAAAGCTTTCAATCGATCTTTTTCTGCATGACTTGCAGGTATCATTATATCCAGCAGTCCCTTTACATCCTTAGACCGGTTCCTTCTCAGGTGGCTTTTTCCGCATTTGGTGCGCATCACCTTACCTGTTGCGGTGGCGTGGAAGCGATCCTTTGCTCCCTTGTGAGTTTTCATTTTATATGATTTAAGCATTTGCTGATTCCTTCACTTTCGCTACTTTTTCTTCTATTGTTTTCGATTCTTCTTTAGCTTTTACAGACTGACCACGCGCTGCCTTTGGTGCCGGCACATCTGTCTTGGAGGTTGTCCCGGCTGTACCTTTCACTTGCTGCACGGCTAGCGGGGTAAGTATCATAAACATCCTGGAGCCTTCCATCATGGGCTGTTTTTCTATTGATACCGTACCTTTCAATGACTCCATCATCTTTTCAAGCAATTTCCAGCCCAGATTAGCATGAGTAATTTCCCGGCCCCGGAACATAATTGTGATTTTAACTTTATCTCCATCCTGGAGCAGCTTTTTTACCGAACGCGTTTTAGCTTCAAAATCGTGTTCGCCTATTTTGGGTCTTAAGCGGATTTCTCTCAGAATGGATATCTTCTGACTCTTCCGCATTTCGCGTTCTTTCTTGGCTTGCTCGTACTTGAATTTACCGTAATCCATCATACGGCAAACAGGAGGCACCGCTGTTGGCGCAACCTCAACCAGGTCAAAATTACGTTTCTTAGCTAAATCCAGGGCCTGATGCAATAACATCACGCCCAGTTGTTCACCTTTATCCCCGACCAGGCGGCATTCTTTAGCTTTGATCCCTTCGTTGATCCTCAGTTTCTTAATTATGTGCTACTTACCTCCTATTTTTGTGAGCTACGAGCATAGAATATAACATATTCTATCACACTAATCAACTATAACTCAAAGTCCCTTAACCGGCCGGAGATTGCTCCCAGTAATTTTTCTTTGAAACCGGCGAAGGGCATCGCCGGTAATTGCGTCCCGGTTCGCAGCCTGACTGATACGCTGCCATCGGCAGCTTCTTTCTCTCCCACGATCAGCATACAGGGCACCTTATCAAGCTGAGCCTGGCGGATTTTCTGGTTCATGCGCTCCGAACGGTCATCAACCTGAACCCTGACACCGGCAGCTTTCAGCTCACCTTCCAGTTTGCGGGCATATTCCAGATACAGGTCCGATACGGGAATCACTGCTGCCTGTAAAGGTGACAGCCAGACCGGGAAAGCCCCGGCGTAGTGCTCAATCAAAAATGCCATTGTCCTCTCGATAGCGCCAATTGAAGAACGGTGAATTACAATCGGTTCCTTTTCCTTGCCGTCATTGTCAATATAGCTTAGCTTAAAACGCTTGGGCATGACAAAATCATACTGTACTGTAAAGGCTGTTTCTTCTTTACCGCTAAAGTTCTTCATTTGAATATCTATCTTGGGTCCATAAAAAGCCGCTTCATTTTCCGCTTCAAAAAAGTTAGCCTGTCTTTCAGTCAATACCTTTCTTAAAACATTTTCAGCAAATTCCCAGGATTCATCATCTTTGTAATACTTTTTATCTTCTTTGCGGTTTCCCAGAGACAGGCGGTATCTGTAGTTTTCACCTGCTTTGTAACCCAGAACGGAAGCCGTATGCTCTATCAGGTCAAGTGCGCTGTTGATCTCATCCATTGCCTGTTCTTTCTGGCACACTATATGAGCATCTGCCAGGCAAAAAAGGCGTACCCTGAATAGCCCTGTCAATTCACCTGATTTCTCATACCGGAATTGTTTGGCCAGCTCTGCTATTCGAAACGGCAGTTCTTTATAAGATCTGGGTTTTGAGGCATAATACTGAAAATGGTGAGGGCAGGTCATCGGCCTGAGCATCAATTCTTCTTCGTCCACCTTCATAACCGGATACATCGTTTCCTTATAATATGGGTAATGACCTGAGGTTTTGTAGAGATCGATATTTGCCAGATCTGGGGAATATATATGTTTGTAACCCCGCTTGATTTCTTCATCCACCACGAAACGTTCCAGTTCCCTTCTTATGATCGATCCTTTCTCAGTGAATATAGGCAGGCCTTTACCGATAAGGTCTGAAAACACAAAAAGATCCAGGTCCTTGCCGATCACTCTGTGATCTCTTTTCCTGATCTCCTCCTGGAGTTTGATATAATCGTCCAGGTCTTTCTTTGACCTGAAAGATAAAGCGTATATTCTCTGGAGCATGGGATTTTTTTCCGATCCTTTCCAGTATGCCCCGGCAATTTTGTCCAGTTTAAAAGCATTGACGGGTATTTCCCGGGTGGACCTGACATGTGGTCCGGCACAGAGATCGATGAATTCACCAGATCGGTAAATGCTGATTTCCCCATCTTTCAGCTCTTCGATAAGCTCCAGTTTATAAGGCTGATCGAAAAACAGTCTTCTGGCCTCATCTTTTGTGATTGCCTCTCGTGTAAAGGCCAGATCTTTTTTGATCAGTTCCAGCATTTTCTGTTCAATCCGGGGTAAATCGTCGGCAGTTAGCTGCTTTATATCGAAATCATAGTAAAAACCGTTTTCAATAGCCGGCCCAATGCCGAATTTAACATCCGGGAAAAAAGACCGTACCGCTTCGGCCAAAATATGGCTGGTGGAATGCCTGATTATTTCCAATCTGTCGTCGGCTGAAGACCCGTTTGCATTAGAACTCATTTTTGCCCCTTCTATTTTCTAATACCTGACTTAAGCTGAATAAATTATATCAACACAGGATTGCAAGTGCAATGTGTCCAGCACTCAGATCGGCCGTCATTAATTCTTCCTATTTATATTAAAAATAAATTATAATAATTAGTAACACACTGTTACAGGCACAAAAAAATACAGGTATTTTAAAAGAGAGGAAGGTTCAAATATGGCTCTACAACGTGTTGAAGGAAAACAGATGGGAGACATCAAGATATACGCTTTAAGTACCTGCCCCTGGTGCAAAAAAACCAAAAAGCTGCTGGACGATTTGGGAATAGAATACTATTTTTGTGATGTCGATCTGTTGACCGGGGAAGAAAAAAACAAAGCCATGGAAGTTGTACGCAAGTGGAACCCCAGCGCTTCCTTCCCTACTATTGTGGTAAATGACAGCCGCTGTATTATCGGTTTCAGAGAAGACGAACTGCGTGAAGCTTTGGACATATGAACGAATCATTCACAATAACCGAAAATGAAATCGACAGCCTTTACCAGCAACTGAAGAATGACGCCGCCGGTTATGGGTATTTTCTAAATCCGGACATGGATTTTACCCTGGACCTGGTAAAAGGGATTCTGGTAAATGAGAAACATTACGGTTATGGGGCTTGTCCCGGCCGCCTGGCCACTGGTAATAAGTCTCAAGACCTGGATATTATCTGTCCCTGTGATTACCGTGATCCCGATCTAACCGAACATGGTTCTTGTTATTGAGGTCTGTATGTTTCTGAAGCGGTCGCTTCAGGTAACAAAATCGCGGGGTCGATTCCTGAACGACGTATTCCTTTAGAAGATCGGAGTAAAACGGACTCTGATGAAGGGAACAACATTATGGTGAATACTACACCTGCCGGATCCAGCCAGCCAGCACTGCCCCTGCCGGTCTGGAGATGCAAGGTTTGCGGCTACCTGTGCGCTCGCTCGGGACCGCCCGAAATCTGCCCGATCTGCAAAGCTAAAAAAGAGCGTTTTGAACGCTTTATGTAAACACTCGCCTTACAGCCTTTTATGCTTCCAGCGGCCCATTTTAAAATAGACCACGTAGGCTGTTGCACCCAGGACATAACCGGCAACAATAGCCCAGCGTACTCCATAAACCCCCAGCCCGGTTTGTGATAGGACAATAGCCAGTGGTACCTGTATTACCCAGACACTGACTACGCTGATAAGCATCGGCGGCAAAGTATCTCCGGCACTGGTAATACAGGACTGCAGGACCAGGATAAACGAGGAAACGGCATATCCAGCCGCAGCAATACGGATATAAGTATTCCCCACAGATATCATCTCAGGATCAGAACTGAATATCCTGATCACCATTTCCGGGTTGACTACGATGACCAAAGCTATAATAACCAGAATAGCTTCGGAGATACCCGTCGCAATCCAGGCGCTGTTTTCCGCCCGCCTGGGTTGCTTGGCACCCAGGTTTTGTCCTACCAGCACTCCTGCTCCAATCCCCAGTCCCATGAGTGGCAGAGTAATGAACATGTCTATTCTCTGGCTGAGGCTATGGGCGGCAACGGCAATCGTACCAAAGGGGACTACTGCACGCGTCAGCACCAGTTGACCCATCTGCATCTGCATGCCCATAATCGAAGAAGGGATGCCAATCTTGATCAGCCGCCAGATTACGCCCGGGTCAAAGCGGAACCCGGTAAAGGTGAACTTCAGTCTTGACCGACCGCTCATCAATATCCACAAACCCAGGACGGTTCCAACACTCTGAGAAGCGATATTGGCGACGGCTGTACCATTTAGCCCCATTTCCGGGAATATCCACCATCCAAAAATCAACAACGGGCTTATTACAACGTGCACAATCCTGAAAATCACGGCCAGCTTCATTGGAGTCATGGTATCTCCCGAAGCCTGCATTACTCCATCGCCCATGAAACGTAAGGTCATGGCCACCATACCCACGAACTGGATACGCATATAGCCGGAACCCAGATCTATGATTTCCTGCTCAACACCCAGAAGGCCTAACATCCATTCGTCCAGGTATATGCCGATTATTGCCAGTACAATACCCATGAACAGGCTTATGACAAAAGCCTGCCGGGCAACATGCACTGCCATCTCTCTATCTTTGCTGCCGATAGCCCGGGAAAGCATGGAGCGCAGCCCGGTAAACAGTCCCATCATCAAACTGTGTACCAGCATGACAATTATGCCGGCAACACCAATTGCAGCTATTGCATCCGACCCCAGCCGTCCAACCCACATTATGTCTATCGTGGGACCAATTACATTGAGCGTATTGTTGATGATTACAGGCCAGGAGATGGATAACAGATTTTTTAGAATACTTCCCTGGGTCCAATCCCTGGTTCGACCTGCAAATGAAGGCGAAGGACGATCTGGAGGATTTTCTATCTTATCTCGCATCTGGTTATTGAATCACTTTGGCGTTACGATTAATACTGGAGCTAATTCCAGAATGTCCATCCGGTTATTTCACTCTGCGTAACTGCCGGACTAATTATATCATAATGTAGTTAATTTTGTATTGAGTATTTAAGCTATTTTTATTGTTATTTTAATGTTACATACCTGGTACTAACATCCCGACAAATAAGGGCAAAGTATATGATTCAGACGCCGTTTCAAAAAAGACAGTTGCCCTTTCTGCTGTGTACTGATATAATATTATCTTGGAAATAAGGGCTCAACATTCAGGTGGCTTCAGTCTTTAATAGCTCACTAGATCTGTAAGACCCTGGAATGAGTCCTCATTTTTGTGTGTTTTCCGGAGTTGTTTAACAAAAGAATAGTTAATCAGGGCGCATTCGTCTAGCGGCCTAGGACGCGTCCCTCTCAAGGACGAGATCACCGGTTCGAATCCGGTATGCGCTACCAATTCTTGACTTTTAGGCAGGTTCACCTTTATAATACACAGGTTCATTTATGTTCGTTGACAAGCAGTATTTACTGCCTGAGGCGGGTGCCCGAGTGGCGCAATGGCAGCGCAACCGACTTGTAATCGGTAGGTTAGCGGGTTCGACTCCCCTCTCGGGCTGTAATCTAATGTGGTGTTTTTTTCATGGAGAGGTGCCGGAGTGGCTAATCGGAGCAGTCTGTAAAACTGCCGTCCTGACGGGCTTCGCAGGTTCGAATCCTGCCCTCTCCACCATTACTCTGGGCAGCAATCTTTATTTGGACATCGAATTTTAAAATCTGTATAATGCTATATATATTATGTAATTATGCCCACATAGCTCAGTAGGTAGAGCACGTTCTTGGTAAGAACGGGG
>CAYLVC010000027.1:0-16159 GCA_964387005.1 uncultured Dehalococcoidales bacterium
TTGATTAAGCCGTCAATTTTATCCCCGGGGTCTTCCGCTTCCGTGTTTTTTTGCAATGCATGTTCCAGAAGTTCCATTGCATGTTGCTTCTCACCCAGGGTGATGTAAACCCCGGCAATTTCCGCCATGTTCTCAACCTGATAGCTGATCTCGGTGTTGATTTCAACACATTCCAGGGCTGACATAAGGGCTGCCAAAGCTGACGTGACATCACCTGCTGTTGCATAAATCTCCCCTGTTCCAAGCCAGAATGCAACCCGGTCTATGACTTCAACATCCATAAGATGTGTTTTTACCTGCTCCAGGATTTTTCCAGTCATAACAGGGTCCTTTAAGGACAGGCTGGCTTTCGCTATTCCGATCAGCCTTTCAACCCTGAACCAGTTGTCTTCAATTTTCAGAGCAGCGGTCAGTGCTTCATCCAGGATTTTTGTTCCAAGGGGCAGATTACCTGCTTCAACTAACAGCTCAGCAATATTTGTCAGTTCCAGGGTGTTATCCAGCCCTTCCTGCGATTCCCTGACAAACACGTAAAGCTTGTCCAGAACGCCTTCAGTTTCTTGCGACATTCCTGCCGTGAAATACTCCCGGCCAATTTCATACAGGGCATTGACCTTTGAAGAATGTGTATCCGCCGCCTGGGCCAGTAAAACGGCGCGGTTAAAACTGTCCTTCGATCCGGGACTATCTCCAGCCAGTTTCAGAAGACCGCCGATACCAGCCAGGCAAACCGCTTTTTCGCCCGGCAGTTTTATCCGGTCAGCCTGGACAGAAGCCATTTTCAGCACTTTCAGGCAGAGTTCCGTTTGTTCTAAACCAAGATACACCCCGGCAATGTAAAGATAGTCCGTACATTTATTGTATGGCCGTTCTACTCTATCCGCCGCCTCGAGTGCTGACTGCAGGAGTTTTTCTATATCAGGCACAGAATATTGTCCTCAACATAGTATTGTTTGAATAAATTAAAGTTGTCACCTCTCCAGATTCTGTGCCACGATAGAAGTTGAGGAAAATCATGGCTCCAGAATGACACCCTTTTCAGCTTTAGTGAGGGGCGCCGGCAACGCAACAGTAATTTACCGGATTGCCCGGGTAAATGATTAACAGCATCAAAACCTATCGTGACTTTTTAAGACGGCGGAAAGTGCTCTTGTTGGGATCAGGAACGGAGGCTTTGTCTCCCCGGTAATCCGGGGCGGTGATATTGATCACCATGCTTATCCTGGGATCAACCAGCCTGGAGCTGATGCGCGGTTCTATCTCATCCAGCGAGTTACAGGTGGTAATTACTGAAGCCAGGCGGGCGTTATAGCGGTAGTTGATAACCTGGTAAAGTTTCTCCTGCGCCCAGGGGGTGGTCGATTGCTCTCCGAAATCATCCAGCACCAGCAGATGAGCGGTCTTGACCGCTTCGAAAAGCTGATCGTAAGAGACCTTGCTTTCCGGGTTGAAAGTCCTTCTCAAATGATCCAGGAATTCCGGGACAACGACAAAAGTTGCCGGTTTTTTAGCTTCATAACGGTAGTTTACAATGGCCGCTGCCAGGTGGGTCTTACCGCAACCATTGACTCCCTGGAGCACCAGCCAGCCGTCCGGTGATTCAGCGTACTGAAGAGCCACCTGATATGCCGCACCCAGATTTTGACGCTGCTCCGGGGGCAAATTCAGCCGTTTGGAATCAAATGATTTAAAGGTCATGTCCTTTTGCAATTCAAAGCCTTTAGCCCATTGATAAGCCTGAAGGGCGGAGGCCTTTTCTTCAATCACAAAAATCCGGCTCAATCTGGCATTACCGATGCGTGTACGGGCCCGCTCATCCATTTCATCCACCGGAATACCGGTAGTGATAACAGTCGGCAATTCATGGATGAAACGGTGGTTCAACAACTGATCGAGCTTTTCTTTAGCCCAGGCTGTACTGGCCTGTACCCCCAGATCGTCCAGTATCAACAGGGGAGTGTTGCTGACAGTCTCGAACAGCTCATCGTATGGAATAACGCTGCCGGGGGCAAAGGCCGAGCGCAGATGGTCCAGCAGTTCGGGCACTGTCTGGAAAAACGCCGGCTGTCCCAACTTGATGCGCTCGTTGGCAATGGCTGCTGCCAAATAGGTCTTTCCGCTTCCGCTGGGACCGACCAGGATAAACCATCCTTTAGGCTCTAATGCATAGGCTTTAGCTTCCTCAAAGGCTTTGACGAATAAAGCCTGACGTCCGCTGTCTCCGCTCATACCCGACCTGGCCAGGCTCTCAAAATTGAAACCGGAAAGGGCTCCCAGATTGCTGTACCTGTACAGACGCTCATCCTTTTCTTTTTCAATTACCTTCTTTTTACAGCTACAGGGCACAACCCGGCTGTAATCAGGTTTTCCTGAAGCCATCCGGGGATGCACAAAACCGGCGCCTTTACAGATAGGGCATAATGATAATGCAGGGACCTCAGCGGGATTTTCAGCGCTGGACCATGTGTCCGTATTTCCCTCTGACGTATTTGTCCGGGTCCGTATTCTGTTTAATATTTCTCCGATGTGTTCCATCGTCTTTACCTTCTGTTGCCCAGTGTTCCAGAATCCTGGCAATGTATCTCCAGTTGCGTTTGTTCAAAGCTGCGGCTTCGGCAATGGCATCTTTAATCCAGCTTTCAGGATAATGCTTGACGGACTCTTTCAGCTCATCCGCAATTAACGGAGTCAACAGACCTATGTTTTGCTCATAAAGTGTGTAAATATCAGGCGGGCTTCCCGCAATGATATCTACAGAGACTACCGCTTCCAGACCGGGCAATTCGATCTCTCCCCTGTTTATCCTGGTTATGAGAAGCTGATTGGCCCCGCTGTTTAAAAAATAGAGTTCCTGTCCGGCACCGGCCTTTTTTACCGGCAGATGTAACAACGCCCCCTTGCGGACCAGCTCACACAGTATTTTTTCCAGCTTGTCCGGGAAATCTCCGCTGAAACTGTTCATCAGACCGGCCTGGCCTTTTAATTCATTGACAGAAACAAAGCGCAGATTTCCTTTCTTATTATAAAGCAGGTAAAAGATATACAACAGGACCTTCAGTTCGTCAGCATCGTTAATTTCAGGCAGGAGCGAACTGAAAAGCACATTAGGTACAGGCGTATACTTCATCCTGGCAGGGAAACCCTTGAATTCGTTCATAAAAAGCCTGCCCCGGGACCTTCGGGAGCAGCAGGTTCGGTAGCCACGTTTTCGAACTTTGCCAGGTTGTTTTCAAAACGCAGCTTGATCTCACCTGTAGGGCCATTACGGTGCTTGGCAATGATAACCTCCGCCAGACCTGCCGGGAATTCTTCATTCGGGTGCTCCTTGGCCCATGACTCTTCATCGTAATAGTACTCGTCCCTGTAGATAAAAAGAACGATATCCGCATCCTGCTCGATGCTGCCGCTGTCACGCAGATCGGAGAGTTGGGGTTTATGGGAAGCACGCCATTCAGAAGCACGGCTCAACTGCGAGACCACCAGCACCGGCACGTTCAATTCACGCGCCAGTACCTTGAGAGAACGCGTAATATTGCTGATTTCCTGGACGCGGTTATCTATCCGCGTATCGCTCTGTATAAGTCCCAGGTGATCGATGATAATCATATTGATGTTGTGTTCAGAATGCAGTCTTCTGGCCTTGCTGCGCATTTCAATAACCCGAATCTGGGGCGAATCATCAATATATATCGGGGCTTCGGAAAGGATGCTTATAGAATCCATTATCCGTTTTTCTTCATCAGGGCTGGCTGCATTCAGGCGGATGCGGCGTGAATTCACCCTGGCTTCGCTGGCAACCAACCGGTCCACCAGGGATTCCCTGGACATTTCCAGGCTGAACATCGCCACACAGGCGTTATGCTCAACCGCCGCATTACGGGCGATATTTAAGGCCAGACTGGTTTTGCCCATACTGGGACGCCCGGCAATCACCACCAGGTCTGCTCGCTGAAATCCACCCAGGTAATCATCCAGACTGCTGAAACCGGACGGCACCTGGCGCATTTCACTGGGTTTAAGCTGGTCATCCTCCTCCGGTTCGCCTTCCAGCAGTTTATCCAGCAGATCCCTGATATGCACGAAATCCCGCGGGCTCTTTCCATGACGGAGGTTGTACAGAATATCCTCGGACCTGTCCAGGCTGGCATCAACATCCGGGCCGGCTGCATAGCCGATAGCCGCAATCTGATCAGAAGCCGCAATCAGCTTGCGCATCATGGACAGCCTTAAGACGATTTTGGCATAAAACTCGACATCCAGCGAGGTTGGGGTCACAGATACCAGATGGCTCAGAAAGGCAGCCCCGCCACAGTTTTCCAGTCTGTCCTGGCGGGCCAACTCCTGGGCTACGGTTATCTGGTTTATAGCTTCACTTCGCTGGTAAAGAGCTATGCCAGCCTCGTAAATCCAGCGGTTCCGTTCACTGTAAAAGTCAGGTGGCTGGATTATAGTCTCGGTCTTAATAATGGCTGCGCCATCTATTAGAAGAGAACCAAGCGTGGCTTCTTCAGCATCGATATCATGAGGCGGTAATCTATCTACCATCGCTTCCCGCTATTCTATTCTGCTTTTTTTTCAGGTTCTGCCGCGGTTTGTTTCTCCGGCTCTTTTTCTTTCTCTACCACTGCCAGTTTAAATTTGGGTTCTACGCCTTTAGCCAATTTGATGGCAATTTCATAATCCCCAAGCTGTTTAATAGGCTCGGCAAGATCAATCTTGCGCTTATCTATGGCCTGACCAATCGCATTCTGCAACTCGGTCGCCAGATTAGCGGCTGTAATGGAGCCATGCATACGGTCTTTCGCTCCCATTTTGACCTTAAGGGTGATCTCCTTGCCGTCGATCTCCGCCGCCAGTTTTTTCCATTTTTCAGTCTCTTCTTTGGCAGCTATCTGAGCTTTAACACTGGCTACTGCTCCCGGTCGGCTGACCAGGGCCAGCTTTTTCGGCAGTAAATAATTGCGTGCGTAGCCGTCGGCTACCTCTTTGGTATCTCCGGCATTAGCAACGTTGGGTACATCCTCCAGAAAAACAACTTTCATTAAACCCCCCTATCCTCTTTTGGTTCGAAAAATTGACTTAATTTAACGCTATTCATTATGCAGCAAATCCATTATCTTTTCAATAATTCAGCCTGTGTACAGACCGGAGACGTTAGACAAGGTGATAATATCCGGGAGAGGGAAAAGTATGCCCGGGAGTCTGAGTCCCAGGCTATACTTAATATTATAACACCTGTACGCCCTGTATTTTCCTGAAATAAAGCGAAAAAACGGCCTTTCCTGGTGGAAAAGCCGTTTTCTGAAAATCCTGCCCCGGCAACCCGCGCCAATTTTTTTATCAATTAGCCCGTTCCGGTATTTCGCAGCCTGTTAAACCCAGGACTCTTTGAACTCAGAGGCCAGGCCTACTTGCATCATGCGGTAAGGCTTTTCCAGTCTATTGCAGGTGATGGGGAAATGGGGTGTCCCCCTGGGGATTGAAACCACCGTAGGAACGTCAAAAGTGTGTTTTTCATGTTCCTGGCCAAGTTCAATAGTTATTTCCGCTCCCAGATAGCTCAGGTCATCCGTTTTATGTCCAAAGAATATCAGGCATTCATCGTAGGGATGAACACGTGATCCTTTCCCCTGATACCATTCACCGGTTTTGTTATACAACCCCATCTGGAAATTAATGGCCGATCCTTCCAGTTGAGCGCCGGAAAAGGAGAACATTTGCTGGGCGGCTGCGCCTCCCGGCCCTTTTTGCGGTTTCATTGGCTTGAACAAATATGTATACTTGTTCCCATCGGTTTTACCTTCGGCTTTTACCGGTTCACCTGAATACTTGGCATTGAGGGCCAGGTGAAAATGGCCGAAAGGTTTGTAGACTTTTTCCGTAATAAGCGGGCAATGGGGTACGCCTTTGGGAGTCACAACCACCATTGGAACGCTGAACTTGTGTGTTTCCAGTTCCTTTCCCGTTGCGAGTTCCATGTCCGATCCGAGATATGACATATCCTCGGGATCATACCCGAAAAAGAGTAAAAACTCATCGAAGGTGTGGGAATGTGCTCCCCGGTTGGGAGCCCAGTCTCCGATCTGATCATAAACACCTACGATGAAATTGAAGTCAAACCCTCCCATGTCTTCACCCGAAACAAACACCAGCTCCCTGGCATTTGCCCCTCCACGCCCTTTTTGAAAGCTCAGTTTTTTTACCATTTTACCGTATTTAGTTTCAGCCACTGATATACCCTCCTTAACTCAACATTGAATTCAGCAAATATGAGGAGAAACGACCGGATACTTCCTAACATATAGGCCAATTGTATTCGATTCGTAAACAAGTTGCAATAATTTAGATCTCGTCAATAGTTAATGTCACCCTGAATGGTTACAGCTATTAGAGTCTATGTCTCATGATACCGGCGGGGAAATCATTGTTATAAAACATGGGTTCCAACCCGGAACACGCTGTCTTTCAGCCAGACAGGACAAGGCTATTCTCCTAAGTATCTGTCTGCATAAATGGCGGCTGTAGCGCCGTCCCCGGCGGCGGATATCGTCTGCCGAATGGAGTTGCTGCGGATGTCTCCGGCGGCCAGAATTCCGGGAACATCGGTCTCCATTTTTTCATTGGTAATAATATATCCGCCTTTGTCCAGGGCAACCTTGCCTTTGAGGAACTGTGTGTTGGGTTTTTGCCCTATTGCCACGAAGACCCCGGACACGGGCAGATCAGACTTCCCGCCTGTAACCACATTGTTGAGCTTGAGCTTCTGTACCGTTTCCCCACCCTCAACTGCATCTACCGTAGTATCCAGTACAAATTTAATTTTAGATTCTGCCCTGGCTTTGTCAACAAAAACGGGAGTAGCCCTGAACTGTGCTCTTCTATGAATGACATTCACCTCTGAGGCAAATTTCGCCAGGTGAAGAGCTTCGGAAATAGCCGAGTTACCGCCCCCGACCACGGCTACCTTTTCATTTTTGAAAAAGGCCCCGTCACACGTAGCGCAATATGAAACCCCGCGGCCTACGAATTCTTTTTCACCCGGGACATCCAGGTTGATCCTCTCTGAACCCAGAGCGATGATAACCGCCCCGGCAGATAGATCGCCCTCACTGGTCCTGACTACTTTCTTTTTATCCTTGATCTCTATATCCAGGACATCAGCGGCCAGCACCTTCAAACCAAACTTGACGCCCTGCTTCAGCATGAGCTCACCCAGTTCCATCCCGCCGATACCTTCCGGAAAACCAGGGTAGTTTTCTATCTGCTCGGCATATAGTATGAGTCCGCCGGGCATGGCTTTTTCTATGACCAGAGTATTCACTTTATTTCTGACTGCATAAAGCCCGGCTGTCAATCCGGCCGGACCAGCCCCCAGAATGATGAGTTGATATTCATTATCCATTTTTAATCAATCTCCGCTTTATCCCAATACTGCGTCCAACTCCTGCTTCAATTTGTCCTTGGGTTTAAAACCGACAATATTAGCCACCGGTTTACCCTGTTTAAATATGATCATGGTGGGAATGGACATTACATGGTATTTTTGGGCTGTTTGTTGATTCTGGTCAACATCCAGCTTGGCTATAACCAGTTTACCACTATATTCCTGTGTCAGGTCTTCCAGGATCGGAGCCACCATCAAACAGGGTTTGCACCATGTAGCCCAAAAATCCACCAGAACGGGACTGGCCGATTTTAAGACAATTTCATCAAAAGTACTATCAGTTACCGCAACTGTCTTGCCCATATTAAACCTCCTTTTTAATCGATACACCTATATTACTTTCAGTAGCCTGCCTGGCTAAATTTATAGCGTTTTTGATGGCATTGGCCCGGCTCCGGCCATGTGCTTTGATAACATTGCCGTTCACACCCAGGAGACATGCCCCCCCTACTTCTCGAAAGTCCAGCTTTTTAGCCCAGGATTGCAGACCCAGGCTATGATGCAGAGTACTGCCGTGAACATTCGAGTCTTTACTTACTTGACGCCACAATTGCTTAAAATTCTGTACGGCGTCTCCCATGCCTTCCAGCGTTTTTAGAAGGACGTTGCCTGTAAATCCGTCCGTTACCACCACATCCGCTTTTCCTTTAGGCAACTCGTTGGCCTCAATATTCCCTATAAAATTCAAACTGCCGGCTTTCAAAAGCTCGTGGGTTTCCACCACCAGCCGGCTGCCCTTGGTCTCCTCTGCTCCGATACTCAACAGTGCTATCCGGGGTTTATCTATATCCATGACCCTCCTGGCAAAGCTGTCACCCATTTCGGCAAATTGCATCAAATATTGAGGCTTGCAATCGGCATTGGCCCCGGCATCCAGCAAAAGTACCGGAGTGGATTCGGTGATATCCAGAATAGCACAGATAGCCGGACGTTCAATTCCTTCCATTAAGCCCAATTTCAAAAAAGCCGCCCCAAAGAGAGCACCAGTATTGCCGGCAGAGACGAAAGCCTGGGCCTTGTTTTCCTTCAGCATGTTAATCCCCACCACTATCGAAGAATCCGGTTTCCCCAGGACGGCTTTCATGGGATGTTCGTCTGCTTCAATTATCTGGCTGGCATCCCTCACCGTAATGCGTGAATTCCTCAGTTGCCGTGCGCCCGTAACATGGATAAGGGATTTTTTCCCTACCAGGACAATATCAATATCATTTTCCTCAGCGGCCTGCACCGCCCCCTTGATGACTTCATTTGGAGCATAGTCGCCACCCACAGCATCTACTGCAATAATCATCTATACTATTAGACCTTCCTCATATTAATCGTAATGGCAAATATTCAAAACCAGAATTAGTGAGGATCAGGGACTATTTGTTCTGGTAAAACTCGTCTTTTACCCTGGACAAAAAGGCGGCATCGGACACCAGGTCTGCCACTGTCATTGCCAGGCCTTTGGCCGCATCGATTGTGACCTGAAGCCCCTTTTCGGATATTGCAGCTTCAACAAACTGAGGTGAGTGCAGGGACACTCCGCTTTCAGTAATACCTACCTGGGCATGCATCCCTGGGACAAGCTGGCTGACATTTCCGAAATCGGTGCTGCCAAAACTCATATCGTCCTCTTCCATCAATATCTTCCTGCCAATATTCTGCATATTGTCGATGAATGCCTGGCAAATAGTCAGGTTATTCAGCACAGGTGCATAACAGAGGTCATCCCATTTATATTCCAGCCGTGCGCCGGTAGCCTGAGCTGCACCGCTGAAGCAACTTATAACTTTCTGTTTCAGTTCATCCAGGTAAAGTTCATCGGCAGCCCTGATCATAAAGCTGCCGGCAGAATGGGCAGGTACCACGTTGGAGGCCTTTCCGCCGTCTGTGATAATGCCGTGGATACGCGCCCTGGAATCTATGTGCTGCCGCAGGGAGTTGATTGCGTTAAATGATTGTATCATGGCTTCCAGGGCATTTATTCCCTTTTCGGGACATCCTGCGGCATGGGAGGCACGTCCGAAAAACTCTACACTGATCCCCTGACAGGCTAAAGCCTTTGTCACAGCGGTATTACGGTTAGCAGGATGTACCATCAAAACAGCATCCAGGTCTGAGAAAGCATCTTTTCGGCACATAATGATTTTACCGCCGTACATTTCTTCCGCTGGTGTGCCTATTACCAGAATACTGCCTCCATATTCATCAACCGCCGCTCTGGCCCCAATAGCCGCACCGGTTGAAGCGGTCGTAATAATATTATGCCCACAGCCATGCCCTAGGTCAGGTAGTGCATCATATTCGGCCAGCAGGGCAACTACCGGTTTTCCAGCCCCGTAAACCGCCCGAAAAGCAGTTTCCAGGCCACAAATCCCGTGCTCAACGGAAAAACCATTCTCTTCTAAATACTGAATAATACGGGCAACTGCACGATATTCATGAAACCCTAACTCGGGATTGCCATGGATATCAAGGGACAACTCGTAAAGCTCCTGTCTGCGAGCCTCAATTTCGGATATTATGCGGAATTTTAGTTTTTCGGTGTCCAATTGCTTTCCCCCAGCGGAACCGGCTGACAGCGTTATTATAACTTAATACATACTCAATTTCCAGACTAACCCAAACCGCAGGGAAAGTGATTCAGGTACTTGACTTCTTAAAAATTTCTGGTTAGAGTATTAACACATATCCGTAGTTCCTGGTTGATGTTCCTATATGTTTTGTCTTTTAAGATAAACACTTATCTGGGTTGAGAGGTTGAAAATCCAGTCCGTTTTTCAAACATGTTGAGTTAGATAGATTGGTCCAAATAAAATAACCAGCATCAGTGAGTGCCAAAAATAATGTGCCGCAAAAAGGAGGAACCAAGTTGAAAAGACTACTTTTCCCATTTATGTTACTGTTGGCGGTTGTTCTGGTATGTTCTCTGGTCTTAACCGGTTGTTCATCCCCTTCAACCACATCATCAATATCAACATCAACATCAGCCTCCACCACACCCCCGGTCACCAAAGATAAAATACTGGTCGGTATTTCCGGTCCGGGAACTGGATCCCAGCAGGCGGTCCGTGACTCTGCGTTTAAACCAGTTTACGAGTATTTTGTAAAGCAATGGAACAGCGAAGGAGGCATCTATATCCAGGAATACGGCAAGAAACTTCCCATTGAACTGATTGTTTACGACAACAAAAGCGATATTGCCACTATGGTGAAACAATTGGAGCAACTCATTGTCCAGGATAAAGTAGATTATATCTGGGCTCCATGTAGCACTGCTGATATTTTTGCATCGGCGCCTATAGCCAACAAATATGAGAAGGTGCTTCTGACTATGGAAGGCGGAGCCACCAGCCTGGTAGGTATGCTGCCTACCATGCCTTACGTATTCGTCTCGCTTAGTTTTGCCGACTGGTATGAAGTCCCGGTATTGGCTGACCTGCTTGCCTCCAAGGGCGCCAAGACCGCCTATGTTTGCTATATCAGTGATCTTCACGGAATGGAGTATTCAAGCATCGCAGGTATTGAACTGGGCAAAAAGGGAATCGATATTATCGCTAATAAAGCTCTGCCAATAGAGATGACGGATTTCTCACTGATAATAAAGGAAGCAAAAGCGTCAGGAGCAGATGCCTTCCTGGCTTTTACTTATCCCTTTCATGTCCTTCCCATGACAGGACAGATGATAGAACTGGACTACAACCCCAAGGCTGTGCTTTTCGGCCCCGGGGCCAATTTCGGATACTATCATGAGACATATAAAGCTGCGGTAAACGGTGTAATGTGCTGGGCCACATGGAACCGCAAGATGTCCCCTGCTTTTGAAGACATGGCGAACAAAATCTATCCCCCGGGCACACCGGAAGCTGCCAATGACTGGTGGGGCCAATCTCTTTATTTCGGCGCCATGGAATTCTGGAAGCAAGCCGTAGAAAAAACCGGCTCGCTGGACAACAAGAAACTGATGGAAGTTATGCGCAGTTCCCATTTCCAGACCGTTCTGGGTGATACCTACTTTACCAACGGCCTGATGGCTAAGGAATCCCACCCCGGCGAGGTAGGGCAATGGCAAAACGAAATTGTGGAGATAATCGGGGGCAATCAGACCACTGCTCCCTTCATTTATCCCAAGCCTAACTGGCCTAAATAGCTGATACATATTGTGCTAAGTTAGGAAAGTTGGAAGCAGGCCGCTCAATCGTTGAACCGATCAGGCGGCCTGCTGGAAATGCAGGTTTGTGGGTTTTAACTTGATCTTCCTACTTTTTGTACGTTATGCCATTTTTACTTAAATGGGGGAATAATCTTTATGTTGATTACCGTCCTGGATGTACTGATTGCCGGGCTGATTCTGGGCGGGATATATGCGCTGATAGCAATGGGGCTAAGCTTACAATATGGGGTAGCCAGGGTATTGAATGTAGCTCATGGTGAATTCATAATGCTGGGAGCTTTGAGCACCTGGACCCTCCATACCGTACTACATATTAACCCTTTGCTTTCGGTGGTTATCTCCGGTCCTATAATCTTCATAATCGGATATATTCTTCACCTGACTCTATTCAGATATTTGAGAAGCAAATCGGCCAACCAGGGTGTTTTTGAGAGCAACTCCATTCTGGCGGCTTTTGGTTTACTTTTTATCATCCAGAATCTGGCCAAACAGGGCTGGGGCACCAGCTACCGTCAATATACGTTTTTCAACTCTCCGGTTGATATTCTGGGAGCGACTTTCGGAACCAACCGTCTGCTGGTTCTGGGCATCTCCCTGGCAATCGGGCTCGCTTTTTACATATTTTTGGCCCGTACGCGCATCGGAAAAGGTATACGCGCAGCCGCCCAGGATGCCGTAACCGCAAGGCTCATGGGGGTCAATATCAACATGGTACTGGCTTTGTGTTTTGGCCTGGGAGCATCGCTGGCCGGGATTGCCGGTCTGCTGGTAAGCACCATCAACCATGTTTTCACCGGCATGGGAGGGGAATATACAGTAATAGCCATCATTGTGGTTGTCCTGGGAGGTTTGGGCAGCATACCCGGCAGTTTTATAGGTGGTCTGATTCTGGGTATTGTCGGCAGCATTGTAACCAAATTTGAGCCCAGTTTATATCTGGTAGCCTACTATGCTATTTTCATGTTGCTGCTTGTAGTAAAACCAACCGGTATTTTGGGGAAATAAAGATATGAATAATAAGAGCGTTTCATCCGGGAAAGGAGCCAAATCGTGGATTGTGCCGGCAATACTGGCAATTGTCCTGGCACTGCTGGTTGTGGTGCCGGTATTTAATTCGGTATATGTCACGGTACTATTCATTACCATCCTGTCATTTGTCATCCTGACAGTTAGCTGGGTGCTTTTCTCCGGTCCTACCGGGTACATTTCACTGGCCCCCGCCGCTTTTTTTGGTCTGGGCATGTATATGGCAGCTATTTTCGGGAAAGAGATGCCCTTTACAGCGGTCATCATCGTAGCTTCATTAATCACTTTCGCTTTTGCTCTCATTGTAGGCTCGGTTACTTTACGCTTAAGAGGGGTCTATTTTACTATTTTCACCTTCGGTCTGGTTTACTTCGTCCAACAGCTTCTAACCTGGTGGGAACTCACATTTACCCACACCCGCGGCCGTTTTGTAGTTCTTGTTGACAACAACACCATTTATTACCATATGTTAGCCATTTTCGTGGTTTTAATGGTGATCACATTCTTGATCCGGCGCTCTAAATTCGGACTGGCGCTGAAAAGCATCGGCCAGGATGAGGATGCAGCTTCCCATTCCGGTGTGAATACAACGATTTTAAAAATGATTACTTTCGCTATCAGCGCTCTTTTTATGGGTGCTGCAGGCGCCGCTATTGCCACCCGGCTGACCTATATAGATCCCGGAGCGGCTTTTAATATTAACTATTCATTTTTCCCGGTCTTGATGGCCATCATGGGTGGCATGGCCAGTCTCTTCGGACCGGTTGCGGGTGCAACCGTTTTTGCCTACATGGAGGAAATACTGACCACCAAATATCCAAACTATTATATGCTTATTTTTGGTTTTATCATGGTGATTGTAATCGTGTTCCTACCCGAGGGAATAACCGGATGGATTCAAAGCCGGCGGAAAGGAAGTAGGGAAAAAAGTCATGCGAATACTTGAAGCAATAAAAGTCAGTAAAAACTTTGGCGGTCTGGCGGCAGTCTCCAATGTCGACTTCTACGTCGAACAGGGTGAAATCCTGGGCCTCATCGGGCCTAACGGAGCGGGAAAAACTACCTTGTTTAATCTAATATCCGGCGCTCTGGCTACCAGGTCCGGAGAAATAAATTACAGGGACAGGCGCATTTCCGGGTTAAAACCTCACCAGATCTGCCAAAACGGGGTAGCCCGCACGTTCCAGACGGTAAAAGTCTTCGGTGATATGACCGTCCTTGATCATACCATGCTGGGAGCGTTTTTTGGAGGTTGCGGTCGAGTATCACCTAAAGAAGTCAAAAAAGAAGCCATGGAATGGCTGGACTTTGTTGGACTCTCAGGGTTTGAGGATGTTAAGGCCAAAGACCTTACCGTTCCCCGCCAGAAACGCCTGGAAGTAGCCAGAGCTTTAGCCACCCGGCCTGAGATCCTTTTGCTGGATGAAATGATGGCCGGACTGAATCCGGCTGAAGTAGCGGAGGCCATGGAGCTCGTCAAGGAAATCCGTGACAGAGGCGTAACCATAATAATGATAGAACATGTTATGAAAGCTATTATGGGGATCTGTGACCGAATCATCGTTTTGCACCACGGGGAAAAAATAGCCGAGGGCACGCCGAAAGAGATATCTACGAGTAAAAAGGTAATAGAGGTCTATCTGGGAGAATAGAGCATGCTTGAACTCAGTCATATTGATACTTTTTATGGCCGGATTCAATCCCTCTGGGATATATCCATGAAGATAAACGACTCTGAAATCGTGGCACTGATCGGCGCCAACGGCGCAGGGAAATCCACCATGCTCAACGTCGTTTCGGGAATCATTCACCCTGCTTCAGGAATGATAGATTTTCAGGGCAAGAGAATTGACTGTCTGCCTCCTCATCAGATTGTTGAAATGGGTATTTGCCAGATTCCTGAAGGTGGCAGGCCGCTTCTGGAGATGTCTGTGCGGGAAAACCTCGAAATGGGTGCTTACTCCCATCGAGCCTGGAAACAAAAGGAGGAAACTCTGAAAGAGGTCTTTCAGTTGTTCCCCAGACTTAAGGAAAGAGAAAAGCAGTTGGCCAGGACATTGAGCGGAGGAGAAAAACAGATGCTGGCAATGGGCAGAGGATTGATGTCCAGACCCCGGCTATGCATGTTTGATGAACCCTCTTATGGGCTGGCTCCAATAATAGTCCTGGAGATATTCAGGATTATCAAGGCTCTCAGGGAACGGGATATCACCATTCTGGTTATTGAACAAAATGTCAGGCATACTCTGGAAATCGCCGACAGGGCTTATGTGATGGAAAATGGACATATTGCTATGGAGGGACCTTCCCAACAACTCCTTCAAAGCGAACATGTCAAACAAGCTTATCTTGGTATGTAGGCGTCTCAGCATATATAATGAAATAGGCAGATATACAGGAGGTGTTTTGATGGCCGATAACTGGAATGATCTTAATGAAGATGAAAGGCAGGAGTCCCTTTTTCAATCATGGTTATCCCCCAAAGGAATCAAGTTCGTCAGTGCCGAAGCAGAACAAGAATATAAAGCCAGGGTACAGCGCATTAAAGATGCAGTCCAGATGAAGACCGAACCGGACAGGGTGCCGGTTTTCCCTATCGTCGGCTTTTTCCCGGCATTCTATTCGGGAATGACACCCAGAGAAGCTATGTACGACTACGAAAAACTTACAGCAGCCTGGAAAAAATATGTGCTGGATTTTGAACCGGACGCCCATCTGGGAATTGCTATTCCCACCCCCGGTAGAATGTTCGATATCCTTGACTACAAACTATATAGCTGGCCGGGACATGGCGTTTCAGAAAAAAGCTCCTACCAGTACAATGAAGGCGAGTATATGAAGGCAGAGGAATACGACGCCTTTATACAGGACCCTCACTATTATTTTAATTCTATTTACTTTTCCCGTATTTTCGGCTCTTTAAAGGCATTCCAGCAGCTCCCCAATCTGGCTAACGTTCAGGAAATGCTATTTGTCGGACCGAACATTCTGGCATACGGCCTGCCCGATGTACAGGCCGCCTACAAGTCCCTCTTCGAAGCCGGGGCTGAAGCTTTGAAGTGGATTGGCTATGTCGGAGCTTTTGACCAGCAAATGAGCACGCTTGGATACCCGGACTTCTTCGGAGGGTTTTCCAAAGCCCCCTTTGACACCCTGGGTGATACTCTGCGAGGCACACGGGGCATCATGACCGATATGTACCGCAGACCCCAAAAGCTGCTCGCGGCAATGGAGGCTATCGTACCTCTTATGATAAAGATGGGTGCCTCAGGGGCAAAAGCCGCAGGCAATCCTATCGTTTTCATGCCGCTGCATAAAGGAGCAGACGGCTTTATGTCCGATGAACAGTTCAGGACCTTCTACTGGCCCAGCTTAAAAAAGGTCTTCATGGGACTGATCGCTGAGGGCTGCGTGCCTTTCCCCTGGGCTGAAGGCGGTTATAATTCAAGACTTGAAGTCATTCGGGATATGCCCAGGGGCAAAATGATCTGGGGATTCGATCTGACCGACATGGCCAAAGCCAAAGAGAT
>CAYLVC010000028.1:0-15948 GCA_964387005.1 uncultured Dehalococcoidales bacterium
GTCTGGTCCAGCCTGAAATGTGTATGTTCTGCCTTGTCTGGCCTGGCTGTCTTATCTGTCTTGTTTAATACCCCTCACCTTCATCCCGACCGCAGGTCAGGCCCTCTCCCCAAAACTCAAAACTCATAACTCAAAACTCATAACTACTAATACACCCCGTACTCTTTGGCGGCTTCCATGATAACCCGCAGGTTGTCCGGGTTGCCCTTGTCCATCTGGGCTCCGCCGGTAAGTATATAGCCTCCTCCCGGGCCGCAGGTCTCAATCAGCTTGCGGCAGCAGGCCTTGACCTCGGCGGGCGTTCCCGTGCAGAGGAGCGATACAGGGATGTTGCCCGCAATGCAGGCGCGGTCGCCCAGCACCTTCTTGGCCCGGGCCATATCCGTCCCTTCGAAATACCAGATGACCGAAGCCCTGGGCAGGTCGCTGATCACCTCAAGGCGGTTATTGTAGAGACCTTCGGCAAAGGGCATGGGCACGCAGCCTTCATTGATCAGCCCCATCATGACCTTCCTCAAGGTCGGCCAGTAGAACGTCTCATATTGTTTGGCAGACATGAAATTGTCAATGCCTTTATGTAAAGGCATCATGATAACGGGGCAGCCCGATTTATCGGCATGACTGACTGCCTCCTTGATGGACAGCGGGACCAGTCTTTCCATGGCTTCGAGCAGCTTCTCCGGGCGGCGGTACATATCCGTCATCACCCCGGCCGTTCCCCGCAGCATATCCCCGATCATATCAAAAGGCGCTCCCGAAAAACCGCCGGACATAGCGGGCAGACCCTTGTCCCAGGCTACTTTTGCCACATCACCCACAGCCTTCTGCCATTTCAGGGTTTCCAGGCCGGCATCAAGAAGAGTATTATAGGCTGCCCGGACATCCGGGTTGCCGAACTGCCCGATAAAAAAGGTGGGAATGCCTACAAAAGCGGTCAGTGGAGCCATACCCGCAAAAGGCTTGAATGCCCCCACCGAACGGGGAAAGAAATAGCGCATGAAGTAGTCCGCCGGGTCGGCAATGAGGTCGTCGTACTCCTCCGGCGGCATGTATTCGCCTTCCACGTACTGGTAGGAGGTGACGTTGTCATCCAGCCCGTGACCGGGCCATTTTTCGATTTTATAGTCGATCATCTCCAGCACCTTGCCCGGTAGCACCAGTCCGGGCACAGAGGCGGTGTCCATCTCAAAATCATTCAGAAAAAGGGTCCACGCCCGGCGCAGCTCATCATAATCATACATCACCTTTTTAAGATTGCCGCCGGCGTAAAAAGCCGCAAAAAAACCGGCAGGCAGTATCACCGGCACCCTGTCCGGTTCCTGAAGTTTAATCACCCTGATAAAGCGCATGACCCTCTCTTTATACAGCCGTTCTATCTCAGGCGAGGGGAATTCGGCCCCGGGAGGTGAAAGCCAGCGCCGGAAACGTTCTTCCCGTTTTTCTTCAGGGGTCAATTCTTTCCATTTCTTTTCCATTAAAAACCTCCGTTTTCCCCTGTTCGAGGGCGACGGGTCCGCCACCTCCCGGCGCATTGAAGAATACAGACGGGCAGGTGGTCCGTCCGCCGTTGGCATGATTATTCGGAATATCGAATGGGAACAATTATATCAGTAATATGCCGCATTTCCAAATCCATCCTGGAAATACCCTGTATACTTGTTTACATCTATTGTGGTATATTAGTGTTAATAACTAATAATGCAAATACTAACGATCGATTATTAATTGAAAACAATTATTTTAGGTCTGGGTAATCCTTTATTTTGCGATGATGCGGTGGGGCTGCAGGTAGCTCGAGCTGTCGCTGCTAATATTTCCGGGGTGGATATTACCCTGGCTGAAGCCACAGCGGCGGGGATGGATGTACTGGATCTTATCAGCGGTTACGAAAAAGCCTTCATTATAGATGCCATCCAGACAACCCGCAACAAACCCGGTACAATACTTCGCCTAGAGCTCGACCAAAGCCCGGAATACGCCGGGGTATGTGCCCATAACATAAGCTTTTTGAGCTCAATAATGCTTGGGAAGCAACTGGGACTGCCACTCCCGGAGGAAATCGTGGTTTTCGGAATCGAGGTTGAAAACATCGAAGACCTGAGAGAAGATTGCACGCCTGCGGTACGGGCAGCTATTCCGCATTGCGTGAATATGATATTGGATGAACTGAATCTGGCTGATTCAGCAGGGAAAAATAGCGTTTTAATATAGTCCGGAGGGATACCTGTATGCCGAACAATAAAATACTGGTGGTTGACGATGAAGCCATTGTCCGTGAATCAATAAGGGACTGGCTGAAGCTCTCGAATTTTGATGTGTCTACGGCCGAAAGCGGCGAAGAAGCCCTGAAGATGATTGAAAACCAGGACTTCACCGTGATGATTCTGGACCTGAGGCTTCCGGGTGAATCGGGGTTCAGTGTTCTGGCAAAAGCAAAAGCCCTGAAACCCGGCCTGAAATCGATTATTATCACGGCCTATCCCACAGAAGACACGGTATCCGAGGCGAAAAAACTGGGGGCTATCGATTACCTGATTAAACCCCTGGCCCCGGAAAACCTGGAAAAACTGATCCGTGAGACCATTGATTCAATGGGTAAGCATGAAATAGCAGAGGAAAAGCCGGTCACGGCGGAGACTTTTAAGTCTTTTTCCAAACTATATTCCATAACCGGCAGCGGCCTCAAATCGCTTATTGAAGGACTCCTCCAGGAGAGAGAGATAATAGGACCGAAAAACAAACAGGGGAAGTTCATCTTTGATACCATATCCCGTTTCGATGAACTGGTGCTTGACTATGATATCAGCCTCCTGCCGCCCTCCAAGTTTCTTTTTCCGGCCAAAGAGACCCTCCTGAAATTCAATATTGAAAACGGCCCTCAGTTTAAAGCTGTGCTTGATGCCAAACCCAGGGCGCTGGTAGGGATCCATCCGGACGACCTCAATGCCATAGAGCTGCTGGATGATGTTTTTATGAGAATCAATCCGGACCCGAACTACATCACCCGGCGTCGCAATACGTTGATAATTGGAGTGGACTGTCTGCATCCTGCCTCCGAGGCCTTTGCCCCCAGCATGGGAACCAATCTGGCCGATTCCGGGTTCGACCTGCTTTTAACCGACATCGGGATAGGCTACGTGGTCACTGTAGGCACCAAAAAAGGGCTGGAAATTCTTAACAAATATGCCGGCCCGAGAGAGGTCACGGGAGAAGAGATAGCCCGGCAAAAAGAAGTCCGGGATGAAGCGGCTATGCGTTATCAGCACTCCATGGAAATACCCAAGGAAAGGCTGCTCAAGCTGTTGCAGGATAACTATGAAAATCCATATTGGGAGTTCAGGGCAAAGACCTGTCTTAGCTGCGGTTCCTGCGTTATGGTCTGCCCCACCTGTTTCTGTTTTGACGTACAGGATGAAATGGAACTGAATATGATCGAGGGTGAGCGTTACCGCAACTGGGACGGGTGCGTGCTCATCGATTTTGCCAAGGTGGCTTCGGGCGAAAACTTCAGGCACACCAAAGGCAGCCGTTTCCGCCACCGCATACTGCGGAAGGGGAAATACATACTTGAAAAATACGGCAGGGTCGGCTGTGTAGGGTGCGGGCGCTGCGCTACTGCCTGCCTGGCCAAAATAGCCAGCCCGGTGGAGGCTTTCAATGCTATTGCCGAATCCGACCGGCTGAAAGAAGAAGCCGCCCAGATCATCCACGAAGCCGAGATCAAGCACAATATATATTTGCCCCACCTGGCCTCTTTAATCCAGGTTAAAGAGCTGAGTGAAAAAGAGAAGGTCTTCGATTTCAGGTTCATCGACGGCAAAGCCCTGGGACACAAACCCGGACAGTTCGTGGAGGTTTCTATTCCCGGCATCGGTGAATCACCAATATCGATTTCTTCCTCACCTACCCGCGGAGAAACGTTTCAACTGGCAATCAGGAATGTAGGCAGTGTTACCAATGCCCTGCACAAATTAAAGGAAGGGCAGGTGGTAGGCATCAGAGGACCTTTCGGCAACGGTTTCCCCGTTGACAGGCTGGACGGCAAAGACCTTCTGTTAATTGCAGGAGGCATAGGACTGTTCCCTCTGCGTTCGTTGATTCAGTATGTGCTGGATAAGCGTGAGAGATATGGACGGGTTATCCTGCTGATAGGTTCGCGCTCCCCCGCCGAGCGCATGTTTGTTGATGAGTTGAATGAATGGAACCGCAATCCCTCTATTGAATACCTGGAAACAGTAGATAAAGCTGATGAGAAATGGACATCCGGCGTTGGAGTTATTACCACGTTGATTCCAAAAGTGAGCATTGAGGTAAAGAACACCTTTGCGGTAGTGGTCGGTCCCCCGGTTATGTACCGTTTTGTGATAAACGAGCTGAAAAAGACCGGGCTGGCCGATGAGCATATTATCTTTTCGCTGGAAAGAAGAATGAAGTGCGGAGTAGGAAAATGCGGGCATTGCCAGATTAACGGAGTCTATGTCTGCCAGGAAGGCCCGGTTTTCACACTCGAACAACTAAGAGGTCTGAGAGAGGCTGTGTTATGAAACCGAGAGTAGCGTTTTTTGATTTTGCCAGTTGTGAAGGGTGCCAGCTTGAAGCCCTGAACCTGAGTCCGGAAGAATTGCTGGACCTGGTTGCTGCGGTCGACATCGTAAATTTCCGGGAAGCGATGTCAGAACGGTCCGAGGATTATGACATTGCCTTTATTGAAGGCAGTATCACCCGGCAAACGGATATTGCCAGGCTGGAACAGATCAGAAAACAGGCAAAAATATTGATAGCCCTGGGGGCCTGCGCCGTCATCGGGGGCGTCAACTGCCTGAAGAACGGGATGCCCATGGATGAAGCCCTCAATATTGTCTATGGAGAATCCGCCAAATATTACGATACAATCCCAACAAAGGCGGTAGATGAAGTGGTCCATGTTGACTACTACGTTAGAGGCTGCCCGCCACCCACCTCGGAAATACTGAAAGTAGTGAAAGCCATCCTCCTGGGGAAAAAACCTGAAATCCCCAACTATCCGGTCTGCGTGGAATGCAAATGGAGCGGTAATGTATGTGTTTTCGAACGCGCCATGACCTGCCTGGGACCGGTCGCCAGGGCCGGCTGCGGAGCAATTTGCATTAAAGGCGGACGGTTTTGCTGGGGATGCCGGGGACTGGTGGATGAACCTAACTTGGATTCCCAGAAAGAAATTCTGCAAAAGCACGGCCTGACTCTTGAACAGGCGCTGCAAAAATTCCAGATTTATAACACCTGCGGAGAAAAAAAGTGAGCAATACTAAGATCGATGTACACTACATCACCCGGGTAGAAGGACACGGCAATATTGTCTTAAACGTTCAGGATGGAAAAATAGAGGAATTGAAATGGGAGGTCATTGAAGCTCCCAGACTCTTCGAGGCCATGCTGCGCGGGCGCAGCTATAATGATGTCCCTATTATTGCCTCCAGAATATGCGGCATCTGCTCAATCGCCCATACCATAGCTTCGGTCAAAGCCGTTGAAGCCGCCTTCGGCATCAGTCCCTCGGAACAAACCCTGGTACTGCGCAGGCTGCTTCACAATGCTGAATTTTTAGAGAGCCATGTTCTGCACATTTTGTTCCTGGCCGCCCCCGACTTCCTGGGCGCTCCCAGTGTTTTCCCCCTGGTTGAATCTCATAAAGATGTTGTTATTATGGCCTTGCGCCTTAAGAAACTGGCTTATAACCTGGCCGAAATCATCGCCGGGAGAAAGACCCATCCCCTGGGTTGTGTTGCGGGTGGCTTTGCCGTTGCACCGGACCTGAATGCGCTGATAGCCATCAAGAAGCGGCTGGAAGAGGCCAGGGCAGACCTGGATTTGACGGTCAAGCTGTTCAAAACCCTGACGGTGCCTGATTTCAGCCGTCAGACGGAATACATCGCCTTAAAGGACTCCAGGATTTATGCCACAGTCAGCGGAGACATAGCGTCTTCGGACTCACCAACACTGCCGGTCAGCAGCTATCTTGAGGTTACCAACGAGTTCTGTGTCCCCTGGTCCACCGCAAAATTTACCCGGCATAACAGGGAGTCTTACATGGTTGGAGCCCTGTCTCGCTTTAATCTTAACTCACGGCAATTATTGCCTGCGGCTGCCGAGGCTGCCCTCGCCCTGGGACTCCAGGCGCCGGTATACAATCCTTACATGATCACCCTGGCCCAGCTGGTTGAAACGGTCCAGATAATAGAAGACTCCATCGATATAATCGAGCACCTTTCAATTACAGGGATTAAAGAAGAACCGCCGGCGGTCAAAGTCAGGCCGGGAAGAGGAGTCAGCGCGGTAGAGGCTCCGAGAGGGCTGCTCATACACGATTACACCTTCGATGAAAAAGGCCTGCTGACACGTGCGAATTGCATCATCCCCACCAACCAGAACCATAACAATATTCAAAAAGATATGGAGACAATGGTGCCGGATATTCTCAATCTCAGCGAAGATGAGATAAAACTGAGACTGGAAATGCTGGTACGGGCCTATGATCCCTGCATTTCCTGCTCAACTCATGCCCTGAAGATATCCATCAAAAAATAAACCCCGGGAAACTGGCCGGCTGCAACAGACTAAACAGGGTCAAACATGTGAACGGGTAAATAGACAGTAAAGACGCTGCCTTTCCCTACTTCACTCTGTACCTCTATGCGGCCGCTGTGCCGTTCGATTATACCGTAAGACACGGCCAGTCCCAACCCGACTCCCTTAACGGCGTCCTTGGTCGAGAAAAACGGGGTGAACAGCTTGTCCATGTTCTCCGGGGGGATACCGTACCCTGTATCCTGAACGCTGATCCTGATAAAACCTTTTTCGGCCAGGGAACTGCTTATTTTAAGGTCCCCCCCTCCGGGCATTGCCTGTATAGCATTGACGATAAGGTTGATAAAGACCTGCTGAAGCTGGCTGAAATCACCTTTGACGGCAGGCAGGTCGGGCACTTCATCCCTGGTGATTTTTACTCCGGTCAACTGGGCCTGATGTCCTACCAGAGCAAAAGCCTGATCGATCACCTGGGAGATGGTGACCTCCTTTAAATCGGGAGGAGACTGGCGGGCAAAATCCAGCAGGTTGCGCACCAGCTTCGAGGAATGGTTGAGAGCCAGCTCCATTTTTGCCAGTATTTCCAGGGCGTTTTTCTGGTCCATCGTACCGCTCCGGATGAGTTTCTGGAGGAGCTGAGTGTATACCAGAACACCGGCCAGCGGATTGTTGATCTCATGGGCGATAGAGGCGGAAAGCTGGCCCAGGGCATTCATTTTCTCCACCTGGATCAGTTGTTTTTGTGTTTTTTCCAGGCGATCGATATAGTTGTTCAACATTTTGTTCAGCTCAACGATTTTGCGATATCCCACCAGCTGGTTTTCAAAATAATTCAAAGATATAGAGACCAGGCTCCCGACCAGAAACGGAAAGAACAGGTATACGAAAGACCTGACCAGAACATAGGCATCCATGGATAGAGGCAAAGCGTGAGGGACCAGCACGCCGACAAACACGATCCCACCCCAGACAGCTCCCCTGAACCTGTAGACAACCGCCGCATAAATCAGGGGAGCAAACAGGAAGATCACGTAGACATCATAAAAATGAGGAAAAACAAAATAGGTAAAAAAGATAAATAAAGCTACCATCAGCCACATGATCAGGAAATGTATGCTTTTTAAACCGTTGGCAGCCTTTAAACTGACCAGCCATTCAATTGTCCTGGTTTGCCCGGCATTCTGAATAGGTTCTTTTATTTCCGAATCTTCTACTTTCACACGCCTGTTTCAAATGTCTCCAGGGTATTCGACCGGGTTCAACCGGTCTTTTTTCATAATAGTGCATTTACATGGAATAAAAAACCACTTGACAGAATAATTTTGATGCCTTAAAATAGTTTTTACTTGGAACAGGCTCATTGGAAGTCGGGCTCTAACGCAGTGGATCTAATCCGCAGGACTAAGTAATCGGGTCCTGCGGATTTTTTTATACTCCGGCAGGATAAATAAATCAAATTAAGGAGAAATGGTCCGTGGCCATGAATACACCACCCACCAATCTTATTCTGGATGTTAAAACCCTGCAGGGGCTGTCCTCTGCCGAGGCGGCTGAAAGACTCAGGTCTGAAGGATACAACGAGATGCCTTCGGCCAGGCGAAAAAATGTTTTTTCCATCGCCTTCGAGGTCATGAAAGAACCTATGTTCCTGCTGCTTATAGCCTGCGGCGTAATCTATCTATTCCTGGGGGATGTACAGGAAGCCCTGATTTTACTGTTTTTTGTTTTCGTAATCATCGGCATTACCTTTTACCAGGAGCGCAAGACCGAACGCACTCTTGAAGCCCTTCGGGACCTTTCCAGCCCGCGGGCGCTGGTAGTGCGTGACGGAGAGCAAAAGAGGATCGTGGGACGGGAGGTTGTGCGGGGAGATACCCTGCTACTGGCCGAAGGCGACCGGGTCCCGGCCGACGCTATTGTGATATCGGCTGCGGACCTCTGTGTAGATGAGTCTTTGCTTACCGGTGAATCCGTACCTGTACGCAAAGCAGCGGGAGACCCGGGATGTACCATGGCGCGGCCGGGTGGCGACGACCTGCCTTATGTTTTTTCCGGTACACTGGTAGTGCGCGGACAGGGCGTTGCCGTAGTCAAGTGCACCGGCATCAATACCGAGATGGGTAAAATCGGCAGGTCTTTGCAGAAAGTGGAAGGCGAAGATACCCTGCTCCAGAAGGAGACCCGCCGCCTGGTGCGCAACATCGCCATCATCGGCCTGGGCATCAGTCTTTTAATATTCATCGTTTACTGGATCACCCGCGGCAGTTGGCAGCATGGCCTGCTGGCCGGACTCACCCTGGGCATGGCCATACTACCCGAGGAATTCCCGGTGGTGCTGACCATCTTTTTAGCCCTGGGCGCCTGGCGCATCTCCCGGAAACAGGTCCTTACCCGCAGTACACCGGCGGTCGAGACCGTAGGCGCTACTACGGTGCTGTGCGTGGATAAAACCGGTACACTGACACTGAACCGCATGTCCGTGGCCAGAATGTATGCCGGCGGCCAGTACCTGGACATGACCAATCACAGTTCCACACATATACCTGAAAAATTCCACGAGTTGATCGAATTCAGCATCCTGGCCAGTGAAATAAATCCCTCGGACCCCATGGAGAAGGCTTTCAAGGATATGGGGAATGATTACCTGAGCCGGACGGAACACCTTCACAGCGACTGGAAGCTGGTAGGCGACTATAACCTGACCTCCAAGTTGCTGGCCCTTTCCCATGTCTGGGAATCGCCCTCCGGAGGCGACTATATTATAGCTTCCAAGGGTGCGCCTGAAGCCGTGGCCGATCTCTGTCATTTCGCAGATCATCAAAGAGAGGATCTGGCAGCCAGAATTGAAAACATGGCTGCGGACGGTCTGCGCATTTTAGGCGTGGCTAAAGCCACTTTCAAACAGGGTGTTTTGCCCGAGCAGCAGCATGACTTTTCCTTTGAGTTTATAGGTCTGGTCGGCCTGGCCGATCCCATCAGGCCTTCCGTTCCTGCCGCCATCAAGGAGTGTTACGGAGCGGGTATCCGTGTGGCAATGATTACAGGCGATTATCCGGTCACAGCCCAGGCAATTGCCCGGCAGGTCGGTCTGACACCCATCGACGTGGTTATCACGGGCAGTGAGATTGACAGCATGGACGATGCGGAACTACAAAAAAGAATTAAAACAGCGAACATCTTTGCCCGGGTAATGCCCGAGCATAAACTGAGGATCGTTAATGCTCTCAAGGCCAATGGTGAAATCGTGGCCATGACCGGCGACGGCGTCAACGACGCCCCGGCCCTGAAATCCGCCAATATCGGCATAGCCATGGGCGGACGGGGCACGGATGTGGCGCGTGAAGCAGCAGACATCGTCTTGCTGGACGACGATTTTTCTTCCATTGTCCAGGCCAACCGTCTGGGCCGCCGGATTTTCGATAACCTGCGCAAGGCCATGGCCTACATCTTTGCCGTGCATATGCCCATCATCGGCCTCTCCCTGCTGCCCGTACTGCTGAAGTGGCCGCTGGTACTCTACCCGGTGCATATTGTCTTTTTAGAGCTGATTATCGACCCGGCCTGCACACTTGTCTTCGAAGCCGAGAAGGAAGAGGCGGACGTCATGCGGCGCCCGCCCCGCAATCCCAAACAGGGCATCTTCAGCAAGAATACCCTGCTGTTAAGCCTTTCCCAGGGGTTGGTGGTGGCTTTGATTACCTTTGGCGTTTATGCCATTTCACATTACAGGGGAATGGAAGAAGGGGAAGCCAGGGCATTGACCTACACCACTCTGATCCTGGCCAATCTGGCGCTGATCCTGTCCAACCGCTCCTGGTCGCGGACCATCATTGGGACCCTGCGTGCCAAAAATACCGCCCTGTGGTGGGTGACCGGCCTCGCAGTGGTTTTCCTGGCGCTGGTGCTGAACATCCCTTATCTGAGAGATCTGTTCAGCTTCGAGGCTTTAAGTCCGGCAGAAGTGGGAATCTGTTGCGGAGCAGCCTTGCTGAGTATCGCCTGGTTTGAAATCCTCAAGCTGATTAAAAAGGTTTAGCTTCGCAAGGCGACGCCTTTAAAGGCGTCGCCTTGCGGGATCAGATTGACAGCCCATCTTTTATGTAATATGATAGTATTACTATCCTAGATAGCTAATTTGAAACAGGAGTGAATCCAGTGCCGAACTCTGGCGCATACAGCAAACAGAACGGAACATCAGTGATGATGTCCCGGGCTTGGCGTGTCGCCGGTTCGGGAATCATGGTCCTTTAACCTCCAGCCGGTTGACCCTCACCAGGCCCGTGAATGATTGTCATTCACGGGCTTTTTGTTTTCTCTGATATTTTTTTCATTGTTGAATTCATATTTTTAAGGAGATAATTATGCCTGAGGAAAATAATTCACGGAATAGTTTTGGAATTGAAACTATCGCCCTGCATGCCGGGCAGGAACAGCCTGATCCGGCAACAGGTTCGAGGGCTGTCCCCATTTATCAGACCACTTCTTATGTTTTCGAAAGCACGGAGCAGGCCGCTGATCTATTCGCTCTGAAGGAACCGGGTAATATCTATACCCGCATGATGAACCCGACTACCGACATTTTCGAAAAAAGAGTAGCAGCCCTGGAGGGAGGCGCCGGAGCCCTGGGTGTCGCTTCCGGACATGCCGCCCAGGCGCTGGCAATATTGACTATTACTCAGCTTGGAGACGAAATTGTCGCTGCAAACAACCTCTATGGCGGGACTTATCAGCAGCTTAACCACATGTTCCGCAAACTTGGCCGGAAAACCGTTTTTGTCGATTCTACACGACCGGAAGAGTTCAAAAAGGCGATCAGCCCCAAAACCAGGGCACTCTATGCCGAGACCATCGGTAATCCTAAACTGGATGTGCCTGATTTTAACAAACTGGCGCAGATAGCTCATGATGCCGGTATACCGCTTATCGTAGACAATACGGTCGGCGTCGGTCTGGTCAGACCCATAGATTACGGGGCGGATGTTGTGGTAATTTCGGCCACCAAGTTCATCGGCGGGCATGGTACCTCCATGGGAGGAGTAATCGTTGACTCCGGGAAATTTGATTGGACTAACGGCAAATTCCCCGAATTCACTGAGCCGGATCCCAGCTATCATGGAATTAAATATAGTGAGAATTTCGGAAATATCGCTTTTGTGACGAAAGCCCGTGTGCAATGGCTGCGTGACCTGGGCGCCAGCATCAGCCCCTTTAACTCTTTCCTGCTCTTGCAAGGACTGGAAACCTTGCTGCTGAGAATGCCCAAACACTCGAAAAATGCCCTGCTGACAGCCCGGTTCTTGAAATCACATCCCCTGGTAACCTGGGTCAATTATCCGGGGCTGCCGGAGCATCCTTCCTACAACCTGGCCCGTAAATACCTGAAAGGCCGGTATGGGGCACTGGTCGGTTTCGGCATCAAGGGCGGACTAAACGCCGGACGGAGATTTATTGAATCGGTGACCCTTTTTTCTCATCTGGCAAACATCGGTGATGCCAAAAGCCTGGTTATCCATCCGGCTTCCACCACTCATCAGCAACTAAGCAGCGAAGAGCGCCTGGCCACCGGAGTGACTGACGACTATGTCCGGCTTTCAATCGGGCTGGAAAGCATCGAGGATATTAAAGCGGACCTTGACCAGGCGTTGTACCGGGCCGCTCAGGAATAATTAATGGAGTAAAAAGTTATGGAGATAAAAGAAAAAAATGAAAGCAGGAGTACAGGGGAGGCGCAGACCCGTTACTATACCTTTGCCGGACCTCCGCATGAACTGGTTTTGGAAAACGGAGAAAAACTGGGCCCGGTTACACTGGCTTTTGAGACCTTTGGTAACTTAAATCCTGACAAGTCAAACGCTATTCTCATTGCTCATGCGCTGACAGGGGATGCCCATGTTGCGGGTCAATGTGATGGCGATAGCAATCCCGGCTGGTGGGACAGCATGGTCGGTCCCGGAAAAGCCTTTGACACGGACAAATACTTTGTCATCTGTTCCAATGTCCTGGGCGGCTGCAAAGGCTCCACAGGTCCGGCCTCTCTAAACCCGCTGACTCAAAAACAATACGGGCTGGACTTTCCGTTGGTGAGTATCGGCGATATTGTCAATGCCCAGCTACGACTGGTAGACTATCTCGGCATCTCACAGCTACTGGCAGTGGCGGGGGGATCGATGGGTGGAATGCAGGTGCTGGAATGGCTGTTCTCCCATCCTTCAAAGATCAGAAGCGCCATTCCTATCTCTACTGCCATGCATCATTCTCCCCGGCAAATCGCTTTTAACGAGGCCGGGCGCCAGGCCATAATGGCCGATCCAGCCTGGAATAACGGTGATTATTCTACCGGCAGCCCTCCCAACAGCGGACTGGCAGTAGCCCGCATGGTGGGGCACATCACCTATATGAGTGATAAGTCCATGACTGAAAAATTCGGACGGCGGTTCAAGGATTACCGCCAGCCCTTCAAATTTGCTGCCGATTTTGAAGTCGAAGGCTATTTAAACCATCGCGGCAGGACTTTTACCAGCCGGTTTGATGCCAACAGCTATCTGTACATCACCAAAGCCATGGACTATTATGATGCCTCAAGGGGCAAAAAACCTCAAGAAATACTGCGGGGCTCAGATGTCAGCGTACTGGTAATCGCCTTCAGCTCGGACTGGCTGTATCCGGCTTACCAGTCCAAAGAAATTGTGCGGGCCTGTAAACTGGCCGGGCTGGATTGTACCTACTGTGAAATTGAGTCCGACTACGGCCACGATGCCTTTTTGCTGGAAGTGAAAGAGCAAACCCATCTGGTGAAATTCTTCCTGGAAAGAGCCCTCAATGAGAAGATCAGTGATGAACAGTGATACAGTAAAACCGGAATACCGCATTATTTCCAGTCTGGTTAAAACCGGCGCCTCAGTCCTGGACCTGGGATGCGGCGATGGCGAATTGCTGTCGGTTTTAAAAAAGGAGAGAAAATTGGCCAGATTCCAGGGGATTGAGATTGACGAACAGGCCATTTACAGGTGCGTGGCCAGAGGAATCAATGTCTTCCACGGAGATATCGATTCCGGACTGGCGGAATACGAGGACAAATCCTTCGACTACGTGATACTGAACCAGAGTTTTCAGCAGATCAAAAAACCGGAAGTCGTTTTGACGGAGGCTTTGAGGGCCGGTAGTGAAGTCATAGTCGGCTTTCCTAACTTCGCTCATATCACTGCCCGTTATCATCTCGCACTCAGAGGCAGGGCGCCGGTAACCCCTTCTTTGCCTTTCCAGTGGTATGATACCCCGAATCTCCATTTCCTGAGTCTGGCAGACTTCACTGATTATTGCCGCCGCCGGAAGATCAAGATCAAAAAGGCCTTCTACCTGGGAAAAACCGGACCGATCAGGATCTTTCCCAACCTGTTTGCCTTGTCAGGAATATTTCTGGTTGCCCGGTAACCAGGATATTCCGGTGTACCGGGACTGTTGAAGCATCCGGGGTGGAGGTCTCACCGCCTTCACCCCGGAGATGAATGCAGTGCTTTTTTCACCTACTCATTATTCTATTTATATATTCGATGTTTTAATACGTATATCTTTAGTGTTAATATTAATTTGAATGCTATCATAGTAACATCCCAGGTCAACCTTTCGGCAGGATAACAAGCCTGAAAACAGCTTCTTTTGTTTGACAGTGCATCGTGAAAAAACCTATAATAAAACATAATGTTAGTTCCTGAAAATTCGTTAAGGTATTGAATCAATGAACAATCAAGCCCTTTCTCCCATCAACTGGCAAAAGCTTCTTTCCCCACAGTCTGTAGCCGTAATCGGTGCGTCCAATTCGCGCGGGTCCTGGGGATTTACCATTACTTCCGGGCTTCTCAAACTGGGCGGCAGACGAATTTACGCCGTCAACCCGAAGGCCACTGAGATACAGGGACTCAAGGCCTATCCCGGCATCATGGACGTTCCTGAAACGGTTGATCTGGCGGTAATAGTGGTGGCAGCCAAACTGGTACCCGGCGTTATGAAAGAATGCGCCGCCAAAGGGGTAAAGACAGCCTCCATTATCACGGCCGGGTTTGCCGAAGTTGGAGGAGAGGGACAGAAGCTGGAAAACGAGGTGGTTGAAATCGCCGCACAGGCAGGGATTCGCTTCATCGGACCTAACAGCATGGGACATGCCAATACCAACGCCAGGATGTCCACCTTCGGTCAGGTAGACGATATGAATTGCGGACCGGTGTCGCTCATATCTCAGAGCGGCAGCATGACACTAGGCATGGTTCATGCCGGCACCGAGGCAGGGATTGCTTACAGCAAATACATTAGCTCCGGCAATGAAGCCAACATACACCTGGAAGACTACCTGGAATACCTGGCCGCGGATGATAACACAAGGGTAATTGCGGCTTATGTGGAAGGCTGCCGGGAAGGACGGCGATTCTTCAATCTGGCCAGAGAGGTCACCAGGAGAAAGCCGATTGTGGTGATAAAAGCCGGCGGCACGGAAGAGTCCGCCCGGGCAGTGATGTCTCACACGGCGGCACTGGCCGGCTCCGACCCGGTCTATACAGCCGCCTTCAAGCAGTCCGGCGTAATCCGGGTGGATGACGATGAAGAGCTGGGCGACGTGATTTTTGCCCTGCTTAACGCGCCTCTGCCCAGGAACAACAGGATGGGGATATTGAGCATCGGCGGCGGACCCGGAGCCCTCTCGTCCGAAGCCTGTGAAAAAGAAGGACTCGCTATAGGCAAAATTTCAGATGAAACCATCGCCAAAATGGATGCCTGCCTGCCCGCCAGATGGTCGCGCCGCAATCCCTGCGACTTGGCCGGAATCGGTCTCGAGGACTATCCGGCTATCGCCACTTCGCTCTGGGCGCTGCTGGACGATGATAATATAGACATGGTACTGCTCCAGGCCCCCGTGCTGGCCTCCAAAGAGATATTGACCGGACGCATGGGCCTTGGCCCCGAAGAGATCAAGGCCTACCGTGAAAAAGAAAAGGACAATATCCGCCTGATCAGCCGGAAGGTAGAAGAGACCGGCAAACCGGTCATCATGCTGGGACAACGCATGATCAAGGCTGATCCCGAGCTGTCCGCCTTCTTCAACCAGCAGAAGATACTGGTCTATTCAGGCGCCCGCCGGGCGGCCAAGATAATGCGCTTCCTGACCACCTACCGCCGATACCTGGATCGCACCGCCGGAAAAGACTGGCCGCTGTTCGGAAAATAGAGCTTTGTGCCCCCTCACCATCCTGAACAAAGTTCAGGCCCTCTCGGCACCCGGGGGGTACCAGAGAGGATTTTAACAACTCAGATTCTTCCACTTTTCAGGTTCGCCTCTCCCTTCAGGGAGAGGATTAAAGGTGAGGGTGTCTCAATCGTCCTTATGCTCATATT
>CAYLVC010000029.1:0-11826 GCA_964387005.1 uncultured Dehalococcoidales bacterium
GAAGGTAAAATATGTTTGAATCGTTGACCGAAAAACTGGGAAAGATATTCAGCCGGCTGGGCAATAAGGGCAAACTTACCGAGAAAGACGTGGATGAAGCAATGAGGGAAGTGCGTTTGGCACTGTTGGAAGCCGACGTTAATTTTAAAGTTGTTAAAGAGTTCGTCTCAAAGGTACGGGAACGCGCTGTGGGATCGGGTGTACTGGAAAGCCTGACACCGGCCCAGCAGATGATAAAAATAGTCAATGAAGAGCTGACTGCGATCCTGGGGGGTGGGCAGAGCAAGCTCAATCCTGCCGGCCATCCTCCCTCAATAATAATGCTGGTAGGACTACAGGGCTCAGGTAAAACAACGACGGCATCAAAACTGGCTTTGAGCCTGAAGCGTTCCGGACAGAATACGTTGATGATAGCCGCTGATACTCGCAGGCCGGCGGCTATTCAACAGTTGATTACCCTGGGCAAACAGCAGGATATTCCCGTATACAGCGAAGATCCTTCCGTCCCCGTCCCGGATATTTGCGCTCATGGCGTGGCAAAAGCCCGGCAGATGGCAGCCAGCTGGGTGATAATTGATACAGCAGGCCGCTTGCACATCGACGAAGAGTTGATGGGAGAATTGATACGGATTAAAGAAGAAGTAAAACCCAACGAAATTCTGCTGGTAGTTGACTCCATGACCGGCCAGGATGCGGTGCGGGTAGCTGAAGAGTTCAACAATAAGGTCAATCTTACCGGATTAATACTTACCAAGCTGGATGGTGATGCCCGCGGTGGGGCAGCACTTTCCATTCGCTGGGTAGCCAAAGTACCGGTTAAATATATCGGAACCGGAGAAAAAGCCGATCAGCTGGAACCTTTTTATCCCGACCGGCTGGCTTCCCGTATCCTGGGTATGGGTGATATGCTGACTTTTATCGAAAAGGCAGAGCAATCCTTTGATAAAAAGAAGGCCGACGAACTCCAGAAAAAAATGGAAAAGGCTACCTACGACCTGGATGATTTCCTGGGCAGTCTAAAAGAGGTCAGGAAAATGGGTTCGCTGGCTCAGCTGGCATCAATGGTACCGGGGCTTTCCCGCGTGGCCAGTAAAATCGATGAAGATGCCCAGGAAAAACAACTGAAAAAAGTAGAAGCAATTATTCTTTCAATGACCCCTGTCGAGAGGCATAATCCCAATCTGATTGATGGCAGCCGCCGCCGCCGTATTGCCCGGGGCAGCGGGACTCAACCCCAGGATATCAACCAGTTATTGAACCAGTTCAGGCAGATGCAAAAACTGATGAAGATGGGTATGCGGGGCAAGCTCAACCCCAATATTCTTAAGATGATGCGGTAGAACAACTAATATTCTATAGAATGGTCTCTAACGGACTTTCTGTTTTCTATCCGTATCCTGTAATCCGCCTATTTTTAATGCTTCGGCGGCCGTCCGTGACTTGAAGTTGATGAAATGCTACAATAGTCATATATCGATGCTTCAAATTTTTAATCTTCCAGCTATGACTGGAAACATTCCTTTCCACCCCAGAAAAAAATACAGGAGGATCATATGGCAGGAGTACTGGATGGTATTAGGGTACTTGATTTTACGCAGGTATATTCCGGCCCGTTTTGCACGATGCTGCTGAAAGATTTGGGTGCTGAAATAATTAAGATAGAAAGACCCGGGTCCGGGGATTTGACCCGCAACGATATTCCCCACACCGAGGCTCTTGAAGGCGGCAACTACATCATCCTTAACCGGGGCAAGAAAAGCCTCACGGTGGATCTGAAAAGTGAAGAGGGCCGCAACATCTGCAAGGAGCTGGTCAAGAAAGCGGATGTCCTGGTTGAAAACTTCAGTCCGGGCACCATGGGCAAGCTGGGACTGAACAGCGAAGTAATGTGCGCCATCAATCCCAGGTTGATATACACCTCAATTTCCGCCTACGGGCAGACCGGTCCCAAACGCGACTATCCGGGGTTTGATCCTATTGCTCAGGCCATGGGCGGCATGACGGCCGTTACCGGATTCCAGGAACAGCCGACTCGTACCGGCGTTTCCATCGGCGACTTCTCGTCCGGTATGTTTACAGCCCTGGCAATAGTTTCGGCTTTGTTCCATCGCCTGGCAACTGGAGAGGGGCAGACAATCGATATCTCGATGCAGGATTGCATCTGGCAATTGACCTCAGTTGAGTATTCAGGCTACTATTTCCTGAATGGAGTTGAGCCTCCGCGTTACGGCAACGGGCATTCAGCCATGATACCCTGCAACCTGTATCCCACCAGTGACGGTTTTGTCATCATCTCTGCCGGCGTACTTTCACAGGTACACCGGCTGTATACCGCCATCGGACGGGCCGACCTCATCGACACTCCTCTTGGAGCCAACCAGAACGAGCGTTTCCCGCACCGGCAGGAAATTGATGATATTATATCCGCCTGGACGAAGACCAAGAAGACCGGTGAAATTGCCGAAATTATGCAAAAGGCGGATGTACCCTGTACCCGCCTGCCGAAATTTTCTGAAGTCTGCAACGATGAACAGCTGAAGAGCCGGAATATGATAATCGAGGTTGAACAGGCACTGTCCGGGAAAGTTAAAGTCCCTGGATCATTATTCAAGATGTCCAGGACTCCGGGCAATATTCAGTACCCGGCTCCTTTTCTGAGTGAACATACCCAGGAAGTGCTCTCGGAGTACCTTGGTTTTTCCGAGGAGAAAATCGTCGAGCTTTCCAATAAGGGAATAATTTAAAAGAATTTTACAGTTTCATAAAAATACTTTTCAAGGAGACAATTTATGGCACAAAAGAAAAATGCGGTGATTGTCGCAGGAGGCCCCAGTAAATCCGGGGTTAGAACAGCAACTATTTTGGTATACTCCAGGAACCTGCCGATGCCATGTCAAGAGATATTCCTGGACTGAAGCCACAGGATGTTGAAGGCCTTATTTTTACATCTGAAAATTGGAGATGAGGTTCAAGCTTGGAAGTTCCCGCCCATCCAATCAACGTCAAAAAAGACACCAGGATTTGCGAGCGGGTCTATTATGCGTTTGAGCCAAAAAAAATAGCAGGGGTTATTTAATCAACGAAATAAGGAGAAGGGTTAAATGAAAGAGATAAAAAAATTCGTAGTCCTGGGTGCCGGCGCCATGGGAGCTCAAATCGGCGCTCTTGCTGCCGAGTCCGGTTTTGATGTGGTCATCCGCGATATCGATGAAAAGTATATCCAGAGAGGTCTCCAGATTATCAATGGCAATTATGACAAGAGAATTCAACGAGGCAGATATACTGAAGAGGCCAAAAAACAGGTACTTAGCCGGGTTAAATTCGTCACCGATTTAAAAGAGGCTATGAAAGACGCCGATTATTGCATTGAAGCCGTACCTGAAATCCTGGACCTGAAGCAAAAAGTCTTCGCCGAAGCCTCGGCCTTAAGCCCCGCCGATTGTGTTTTTGCCACCAATACTTCCTCATTGAGTATCTCAGAAATAGCCAAAGGCGCCAAATACCCGGATAGAGTGGTTGGTACTCATTATTTCAATCCGCCCGGGACTTTAATACTTCTGGAGATTATACAGGGTGAAAAGACCAGCGCTGAAACGATTGAAATTGCCGATCTGGTAGCTAAAAAGATGGGACGCGAAATCGTCCATGTAAAAGATGTTCCCGGATTCCTGGTCAACCGTATCTGGCTGATGGTGGCCAACGAAGGTGAATGGGCGGTTGTGCAGGGTGAAGCCAGCAGTAAAGAACAGGTAGACTCGGCTGCCAGATACAAGATGGGGCTGCCCATGGGAGTTATGGAACTCGATGATATTCTACAGGGTGGCGCTATTGATACCCGCTACCACGTTATGGAGCATTTCAGAGAAACCCTGGGAGAGAGCTATGGCCCATCTCCCTTGACTGTCGAGGCTTTTAAAGCCGGTCATTACGGCAAGCGCAGCGGCAAGGGTTTTTATGATTGGTCGGAAGGAAAGACCAACGAAATTCAGATGAATGCCGGAGCGGATTTCGATCCTATCCGTATTCTTTCCAATGGTGTGAACGAATGCTGCAAGCTTCTGGAATCGAATTCCACCACCAAAGAGGAAATCGACCGTGGAGTTATCCAGGGACTGAACTATCCCAGGGGTATACTGAGGATGGCGGACAGTGTTGGCCTTGACAAGATTCTGGCAGAATTGAACCGCCTTGAGACCAAATACAAGGAAGAAAGATACAAAGCCTCACAGATGCTGGTCAAGATGGTGGCTGAAGGAAAACTGGGCCGGAAGACCGGACAGGGCTTCTTCTCTTACGGGTTAGGAGAGTATGAATTTCTTATTGTTAATATTGACAAAGAAACCAAAGTAGCCAAAATAATCCTGAACCGCACCTACCGGGCTAATGCCCTGAATCTTGACCTTATCAAAGAAATCAATGCAGCCCTGGACTGGCTGGAACCCATGGACGATGTGCGTTGTATAGTCATCACCGGCGCCGGGGCCAATTTCAGCGGCGGAGCGGATGTATCCAGTTTTGCCGCCGGGAAAATGGACAGCGTTATGGTCTTTACAGAAGCCGGACAGGACCTCTCGACTCGTCTTGAGACCTATGCCAAACCGGTCATCGCCGCCATCAACGGCCCGGCTATGGGCGGCGGTTTTGAGATGGCACTGGCCTGCGATATCCGCATAATGAATAAAAAAGCCCAGCTCAGACTGCCTGAATTGGGATTAGGCCTTACTCCCGGCCTGGGAGGCACTCAGCGCCTGATACGCCTGGTCGGAGTTTCCAGAGCCAAAGAAATCGTTCTCCTGGCTGATCCCGTCATGGCTGATAAAGCCCTGGATTGGGGTATTGTCAACTTCGTCGCTGAGCCGGACAAATTCGAGGCTACGGTCAATGAAATTGCCGCTAAGCTGGCCAAGGGTGCTCCTCTGGCCCAGAAGATGGCCAAAAAGGCCTTCTATTACGGTGTTCAAGCCGACCAGAGGACCGGTTTGTTTATCGAGGCTACTGTTTCAGGTGACCTGATGTTTACCAAAGACCTGAATGAAGGTTTGACCTCCATGAACTACAGACGCTCCCCCAAATTTACCGGTCAGTAAAAAGTAAGGATATAAGTAGGGTGGGTGCAGACTCCTTTTATTGGAAATCCACCACCAGAGATGCTACCCCACCCTACTTCCTGCGGTTCGTAGTACCTGATTCATCAGCCAGATCGTTATCAGCCTGATAAGTGAAGCCGTTTTTTCAAATAATCTTAAACGATAATAAATACAGATATTTATCACGTCGCATAATAGAATATACCGGAATTATCCTGAGAGCAGGAAAAGTTTAACGGGAGGACCAGTCCTGTGGATTTGAAATTTACACCGGAACAAGAAGCCTTCCGCCGGGAAGTAGCGGATTTCCTGGAGAAAGAAGGCCCGGCGGAGTGGCATAAAAGAAGAGTCAGTTTCTTTGAAATGTCAGGCCAGGAAAACTGGATCGAGGTACATAAGGCGATGGCCGCAAAGTTAGGGGCCAAAGGGTGGCTTTCTTTACACTGGCCGGAGCAATATGGCGGCAAAGCCCTGTCTCGCTTTTATCGTCTGATACTCAGGGAAGAGCTTTTTAAACACCATTCTCCGGGTTATGATCCTCTCGGTGTGGACTTTGTTTCACCTGCCATCTTACTTAAAGCCTCTGAAGAGCAGAAAAAACGCCATCTTCCCGGGATTGCTACCGGAAAAGTGTTCTGGTGTGAATTGCTCAGTGAACCCGGCCACGGTTCTGATCTGGCAGCCCTGGAAACCTTTGCCAGAGAAGAGTCCGATTACTTCGTAATTAACGGTCAGAAAACCTGGAATACCTATGCCCATTTCGCGGATTGGGGCGTTATCCTGGCACGTACCGATCGTAACGCCAAACCCAGTTACAGGGGGCTGACATTTTTCCTGGTGGACATGAAAACACCGGGAATTACCATCAGTCCCATCATTAACATGGCCGGTCATCATGATTTTAACGAAGTCTTTCTGGATGATGTTCGTATTCCCAAAGAAAACATAGTTGAGGGTGTTAATCGCGGATGGTATGTTGCAATGTCTTTACTGGACTTCGAACGCACCGCAGATTTAGGTTATTCGATTTCAAGTACTTTGTTATATGATCTGGTTGAGGATGCCCGTGAGAGGGATCTGTTTGATTCCCATCTGGAAACCCGTATGGCAGAATTAATCGCAGAAACTGAAGTGGCCCGTTCCATCCACTATTACGTTACCTGGATGCAGGATCAGGGTAAAATCCCCAATCATGAAGCCGCAATGTGCAAATTATTAGGTTTTGAGTCTATTCAGCATGTGGCCGAATTTGGTATGCAACTATATAAACAATATGGATTATTGACTGATAAATCAACTTTGGCCCCTATTTTCGGGCGAGTTTCCTCTTGTTATTTAAGGTCATACGGTCACAGTATGGAAGCCGGTACTTCCGAAATAGACCGGGATGTCATTGCTCAGCGCGGTCTGGGCTTGCCCAGGTTAAGGTAGGAGGAAAAAAATGGACTTCGGTTTAAATGAAGAGCAGACGATGCTTCAAAAATCCGCCCGGGATTTTCTGAGTAATGAATATTCCGACAAAATGCTGAAAGAAATGGCCAAAGACCCGAGAGGTTATAAGCCTGAGTTATGGAACAAAATGGCCGAATTAGGCTGGATGGCCCTTTCGATACCGGAAGAATACGGGGGTATTGGTGATTTTATTGATTTAACTCTGGTTTTACAGGAAATGGGCCGGGCAGGCCTTGTCAGCCCGTTTTTCTCCACCCTGGCGCTTGGTGCTTCCACAATAAATCAAGCCGGCAGCGATAGCCAGAAGCAGCAGTATTTACCGGCTATTGCCGAAGGGAAAAAGGTGATAACACTGGCATTGCTGGAAACATCAACCAGATTCGCTCCGGAAGCGGTCAAAATGCGAGCTTCACTCCAGGGAGACAGCTATATTCTTCAGGGTCAGAAAATGTTTGTACCGGATGCCAATTCAGCCGACTATATTATCTGCGCTGCCCGGACCAGGGATGCTGCAGTGCCGGGAATTACCTTATTCATGATGGATGCCTGTACCCCGGGATTAACCTGTAATTTACTGGATACAATAACTCCGGATAAGCAGTGTGAACTGGTTTTCAAGGATGTCAAAGCAGGCAAAGACTGTATTGTAGGCCAGGTCGATCAGGGCTGGACCTATCTGGAAAAAACCTGGGACAAAGCCGCTGTGGCTGCCTGTGCATCGATGGTAGGCGGAATGGAAAGAGTGCTGGAACTGACTGTAGCATACGCTAAAGACAGGAATGCCTTTGGTCATCCGATCGGGGCCTTTCAGAGCGTTCAACATCGCTGCGCAGATATGTTGGTTGATACGGATACCTCACGCGTTATCACCTATCAGGCAGCCTGGAAAATAAACGAAGGACTGCCGGCAGAAAGAGAGATACAAATTGCCAAGTCCTGGGTGAGCCAGGCTTATAAAAGGGTTGTGAACTCTGCCCATCAGGTACACGGCGCTATCGGTTTTACAGAGGACCATGTGCTGCACTGGTTTACTCGCAGGGCCAGGGCTCAGGAATTCAGCTACGGGGATGTAAATTACCACCTTGACAAGCTGGCGGCCATATGCAGGAAATAGCAGCGTAAATTGAGTGTTTACACCTGACTTTTTTAATAATATAATCAGGGTATGTTTAGTTAGAAAATAAAGGAGCGGAATATGAAAGCTGCAGTATGTTATGAATTCAATAAACCCCTGGTGGTAGAAGAAGTGAAACTGGATCCTCCCAAGAAGGGAGAGGTCAAGGTTAAAATGGCTGCGACAGCTATCTGCCACAGCGATATCCATGTCTTGCGCGGTGAACTCTTTCCGCCTGGCGGACCAATGGTCGCAGGACACGAGTCCGCCGGTTATGTTGAAGAGGTGGGTGAAGGTGTCGAGAAGGTAAAGAAGGGTGATGCAGTAGTGGTTTCTCTGGTGAACTCCTGCGGGCATTGTTATTATTGCATCCATGGTCTACCCCATCTTTGCGCGAGCAAACCGGCGATAGGTGCGGAAAGCCGCCTGCACACCATGAAAGGTGAAAATATTTTCCATGTATGGAAAACAGCAACCTTCGCTGAATATGCCATCATCGACCAGACCCAGATAGTCAAGATTCCGAACGATATGCCCATGGATCGTGCTGCCTTACTGGGCTGTGGGGTTATTACCGGTTTCGGCTCTGTACTCTGGAGAGCCCAGGTCAAAGCTATGGAGAGCGTCGTTGTGATCGGCACCGGTGGAGTCGGACTGAACGCTATTCAGGGAGCTGCCTTGTCCGGGGCGTATCCGGTTATTGCCGTGGATGTAGCCGAGCCCAAACTCAAGGCGGCCAGGGATTTTGGAGCTACACATACCGTTAATGCCAAGGACGGAGACCCTGTGGAAAACGTCAAGAAGCTGACCGGCGGCAGAGGTGTTAATTATGCCTTTGTAACAGTCGGAAATATCAACGCCATGATGCAGGGTTTCAATATGTGCGACAAGCGCGGCATGACGGTAATCGTCGGTCTGCCCAGGCCCAAGGATCTCTTTTCTATCTCTCCCTTTGCTTTACTGGATACGGAAAGGGTTCTCACGGGCGGCTATATGGGTTCTACCAGCCTGGATAAGGACATCCCCGGATTGGTAGAGCTATACAAGGGCGGAAAACTCAAGCTGGATGAGCTGGTAACCAAACATTATTCTCTGAATCAGATCAATGAGGCCATTGAGTCCGTAGAAAAGGGCGAAGCCCTGCGTAACGTTATCATGTTCAAATAGGAATTTTAAGCCAGAGATAGTTGATTTAAAGGGCAGAGGTGAAATCACCCCTGCCCTTTCGTATTCTGGCTTTTGCCAGAATTGAGTTGTCAGCCTCAACTTATTTTTTCGGTGGGGGTGGTGAAGCAAGGGGCTGAAGGGGCAGTCCGCCCGATACATATATGGATTGCCCGGTTATGTAGGAACTCATATCCGAAGCCAGGAAAAGCGCTGCATTAGCGATATCTTCCGGCATCCCGGCTCTTTGCAGTGGGACCTTCTTTCCCAGCATGGAGAAAAAAGCCTGTTTTTGCTTCTCATCCAGCTGTCCGGTCATTCCATCATAGAAATGGGTCTGAATTGGTCCGGGGACAATGGCATTAACGTTAATGCCGTAAGATGCAAGCGCTGTAGCCAGGTCGGCGGTAAAGCCCAGGATGGCCGACTTGGCGGTGTTATAGGCTATCACATGGCCTGGCGGCTGAATAGCGCCTATGGAGGATGTGCCGATAATCTTCCCGTATTTTTGGGCTTTCATTAAAGGCACTACGTATTTGCCGAAAAGAAAGTGACTCTTGATATTCAAATTCATCACCATGTCCCATTGTGCTCCCGTAAGTTCTTCGATAGGAGCCATGAGATGAGCGCCGCCGGCATTATTGACCAGGATATCTATCTTACCGAACTTTTTTACTACCTGGTCCACCGTGGTTTTCACCTGTTTTTCATCAGTGACATCGCACTGGATGGATAGTCCTTTCCCACCTTTTTTCTTGATTTCAGCGAGGGTGCTTTTCGCCTCATTGAGATCGATGTCAACGATGGCAACTGCGCAGCCTTCCTCGGCAAATCTGACAGCAATGCCCCTGCCCATTCCCTTGGCTGCGCCGGTGACTATGGCAACCCTGTTTGATAATAACATCCTTTCCTCCTTTCTTGATGCGCTAATACTCTTTTGTTGAGTCTCAACCTGAAACCAGCCCTGAAACTCAACCCTTTTCACTTTGATTATGTATTTTTACAGAGCCGTTCCGGGTTTTTGTACACCCGATATTTTCCGAAGATTAGCAGTGAATTATTCCATAAAATGAAACTAAAGTTGCAATCCGCATCTCATGTTTACCCATTATAGCATACAATAATGGTGTGTCAATACATAAACGACAAACAAATTGGATGATGTGAATTCTGTATATATACAGGTTTGTTTTTGTTGAAAAAAGCGGAATCGCTGCAAGGATATGTTAAAATAGTGTAATCCGGGTTGGATAATGTTGAAAAATAGAGGTAAAGAATATGAAGGCCGCAAAATCCGGGGAAAAAGAGCAGCGTAAAGACCTGATTAATTCACAGCGTGATATTAACCTGGATGACAGTTTGATGGAGACAGATGAAAAATCCGCCACTGTTCAGTCGGTCTTCAGGGCAGCCAATATTTTAAACTGCATGAGTCATGGAATATATTCCATTACCGATATTGCAGCCATGTGCAAACTAAACAAGGCAACCGTTCATCGCCTGCTGAAAGCCCTGGTGGAATCTCACCTGGCTATCCAGGACCCTGTTAACCGCCGCTATTACCTGGGACATTCGATAGCAAAAATGGTGGCCAGACCGGATACTACTCATGAATACCTGATCACCTGCGCTGTCAGGCCGATGATTCAGCTATCTGATCAGACCGAGGAAACCGTATTCCTGAGTATTTTACTGGGGATTCAGTATGTTAATTTGTTTGAAGTGCCCAGCAAACACGACCTGAGAGTGGTGCAGGTGGACAAAAAAAGCGGCTATGTTCCTGCCGGCGCCAGTTCGCGAGTATTACTTTCGCAATTGAGCGGTAAAGACCTTAGAGTAGCCCTTGTAAACATCGACTATAATACACCTACTGGCAGTGGAGTTTTAACCGAAGAAGAGCTGAAAATCGAGTTGAAAGAAGTTAAACGCAAGGGATACTCCGTCAGCTACGGAGAAAGGATCAGTGGATGTATTTGTGTATCATCGCCTGTTCCGGGCTATGTCCTGCCTGTATCCTTAAGCATCATCGGACCGGAAAGTCGTATCAGGCCTCGCCTGAAAGAAGCAATTAAAAACGTTAAGGCTGGTGCTGCCAGTTTATCTGCCGCTATTGCCCGGTCTCTCGGCAATGAATAGAAAAGGCCAGATTGCGGTAATTTCAGCATAATCACAATACCATGCCCAATTTCGCATCTGCTTCCCCGGGAATATTTTGTCGTTTCACTGACCATTCTCACAAACGCTGAAAACGGTGTTATTCTGCTTCTAACTTGTTTTCAAAGCAAATACTGATATATCGTATCGGCAGGTCGATGTGATAATATATATACGATAAAAATATTCTGACAGGAGAAGGAGAAATGAATAACATGATGGACCTGAAGCTTGACGGTAAGGTAGCACTGGTTACCGGGGCGGGGAGCCAGGTCGGTTTTGGCAGGGGGATTTGCCTGGCCCTGGCTAAATACGGCTGTGATGTTATTGCTGCCGATATAGACCTGCCCGGTGCCGAAAAAACAGCTGCCGAGGTGGCTGCCATGGGGCGAAAATCGCTGGCTGTCAAGGCGGATGTAACCAGCGTTGTTGAAGTTAAAAACATGGTGGAAAAATCCCTGAAAGAGTTCGGCAAGATAGATATCCTGGTCAATAATGCCGGGCGGACCACACCCCAGATGCCCTTTGTCGAGACGCCCGAGAAGAACTGGGAAATAGTGTTCAACCTGAACGTTTTTGGTGTGTTTCATTGCTCCAAAGCAGTCCTGCCTCACATGATTGCCCGCAAATATGGCAAAATCGTCAATATTTCCTCTGGCGCGGGGTTCAGCGGTTCACCCCGGTTTATCCATTACGGGGCATCCAAAGCCGCTGTGATGACGTTTACCCGCGGATTAGCCAAGGAGGTAATATCATCGGGCATCAATGTCAATAGCGTAGCCCCCGGTGTCGGTGATACAAATTTCATGGCTACCGGCGAGTTCCCTGAAGGAGAAATGGCGAGAGCGGTCAGTA
>CAYLVC010000029.1:11926-15898 GCA_964387005.1 uncultured Dehalococcoidales bacterium
AATTTCATGGCTACCGGCGAGTTCCCTGAAGGAGAAATGGCGAGAGCGGTCAGTACCGTTCCGACGGGCAGGTCTACCACACCGGAAGAAATAGGCAACATGGTGGCCTACCTGGCCTCTGATCTGGCCAGCAATATCGTAGGGCAGGTCTTTGCCGTCGATGGCGGTCATTCCATGCATTAGGTCCTACTGGTGTGAAAACATCTTCCAATTTCTGAATAAGGCCTGATTATCAGGTTGATACTGCTGTGCTCAAAAAACCAGGTGGATTTGTGCAGGGATTCTGCATCCGGAAGCATATTCCTCACCTGGGCCGGATTTGAAATCCTGGAAAATGATATAACAGGGATATGATTTGATATATTCGAATAATCCTGTTAAAATAGCGTTTATCAAATATGGTATTATAGTTTAAACACAAACAAATCTAAACAATCATACGGGGACAGTCAGCAAATGTACCATATTTCCGAAGAATATGCAGCTATGCCATGATGCCTTCTATCCCGGAATTCCAGGTTAGAGGCTATGTTTTTAAAAAGACCCTCGAAAATCAGATACACCGGAGGTGGTTATGAAAGACCCGGAAATAGATCAAGTTGCCGAAACCGGTAAGACCATCCTTGACAATATTGAACGAATTATCGTCGGCAAAAGATCAGTGGTTGAGCTGGTACTGGTGTCTGTATTCTGTGAAGGGCATATCCTTCTGGAGGATGTTCCAGGGATTGGCAAGACCATGCTGGCCAGGTCGGTAGCGCGTTCTTTAAAGTGCCAGTTCCGCCGTATACAGTGCACACCGGACCTGCTTCCTTCAGATATTACCGGAACCTATATCTTTAACCAGAAAAGTAGTGAATTTGAGTTCCGTCCTGGTCCGGTTTTCGCCCAGGTGGTGCTGGCGGATGAAATCAACCGGGCTACTCCCCGTTCCCAGTCCGCTTTGCTTGAGGCAATGGAGGAACGCCAGGTGACGCTGGAGGGAGAGACCAGGCTTCTACCCCGTCCATTCATGGTACTGGCCACGCAGAACCCCGTGGAACTGGAAGGCACCTTTCCTTTGCCAGAAGCCCAGATGGACCGTTTCCTTATGCGTTTGAGCCTGGGTTATACTACTGAAAGTGAAGACGAACTAATCCTGGAACGTTTTGCCTCCCATAATCCCATTGAAGACCTGTCTCCGGTTATTGAGGCTGAAGCTGTCCTTTCCCTGCAAAAAGCCTGCCGAAAAGTATTGGTAACACCGGATATCCGCCAGTATATCATCCGCCTGGTGCATGCTACCCGGAAGCAGCCTCATATTGAACTGGGGGCCAGCCCCAGGGCGATGCTTGGCCTGTACCGGACATCCCAGGCCCTGGCAGCCATTCGCGGCAGGTCTTTTGTGATACCGGATGATGTCAAGTACCTGTCTCCCTTTGTAATGGCGCACCGCATTATCACCGAGACATCGGCATCTCTCAAAGGAAGGATGGGAGAGGATATAGTCAAAGAGGTACTGGACGCGGTGCCTGCGCCGGTTGAAGCAGAACCGGAAATGGCCTCCCGTCAGGGGAATTAGTCATGCTGGGAGGCGCCTGGCTTTTTCTGACTTTTTTGATTTTGCTGGCAGCGATTATCCTGAAACAGGCCCCGCTGCTGATTATTGCTGTGCTGTTCTTTTTAACATCGGGGATCGCCCGCCTCTGGTCCCGCTATTCCCTGCAACGTCTGGAATACAGACGCAAATTAAGCTCTAGTAGAGTTTTTTTCGGCGAGAATATTGTCTTTGAGATTACCGTTACCAACTCCAAATTTATTCCTCTGCCCTGGCTTCGTTTCCAGGAGGAAATTCCCGCGGAGGTTACCTTTCAGAAGGGGAAAATCTCCTCTTCTCATAAAGTTAACAGGGGAATACTGGCTAATTTTGTTTCCCTGGGATGGTATCACCGTTTGACCAGGCGTTATCCCGTTCAGTGCCTGAAAAGGGGTATATTCGAGTTTGGCCCGGTGACAATCAGCTCGGGGGACCCTTTCGGCTTTTTCCGTAACAGGATAGAGTTGGCTCAACAGGAGCGACTGCTGGTCTACCCGCGCATCCTGCCGCTGGAGGAACTGGGCATACCTTCTCGCCATCCTTTCGGTGATTTGAGGATACGTAGACATATGTTCGAAGACCCTGTTCAGGTAATGACTACCCGCGATTATGTACCCGGCGATCCAATGAAGCACATCCACTGGAAATCATCAGCACGCTTGCAGAGACTGCAAAGCCGTGTTTTCGAGCATACAACCACCATGGACATTGCCATCTTCCTGGATACGCGGACGGTGGCGGATTCCTTCTACTGGAGCCTGATTAGCCCGGATTTTCTGGAAACGAGCGTGCTGGTTGCGGCTTCACTGGCCAATTACACCTCCGAGAATGGCTATAAAACCGGTTTTTACGCCAACGAGTATTACTGGTATTCAGACACCCTGATGATATTACCTCCTTCCAATCATCCAAACCAGTTGAAAGAAGTGCTGGAGGCCCTGGCCCAGGTAAGGGGGCTGGCCTCGATCAATGCCGAAAAACTGCTGGACAGGGAGGCAAGGCTTTTGTCATGGGAGACTACCCTGGTACTGATCACAGCGGTCCCCACCACAGATCTGATGGCTGCCTTGAAACGCTACCAGCGGGCTGGCAGGAGGGTTGCCCTGATTTTAATCGGGGAAGCTACCGCGTCGGTTAAGGGAGAAGGAATAATGATCTATCGGGTCTCCCCGGAGATCTACCGCCGGAATCTTGATTCGCTGCGCCTGGTGCAGGAGAAGTAAGGAACCGAAAAAAGGCTGAAATTAAGGTATGAACAAACCATTTAACGGAAAAATACCCGGGCTTGCCCAGCTCGTCCCTATCCTGGCAATATTGATGGAGGTATTCTATAGCTATGCCTGGCTGGTCTGGTTCAGCAGCATTTCCTCCCTGGGGTGGGCTCATCCACCCCTGAATCTGGTTAGCTGCCTGGTACTGGCTGTTTTTTGTGAAGTCATGGCACGTTTTTCGCTTGCACGAAACTGGTCATTACGGCGCGTCAGGCTGGTTGTGCTGTCCTCAAGCCTGGTTTTACTGTTGCTTTTACTCAGGTTGAACCTGGGTGGAGGTTATTCCCTGTTTGATTCAGAATGGGTAAAGTATGCATCAAAACACATAGTGGAACTGGTTATCGGTCTGGTTTTCGGGATTTATCTTGTCTGGAGAGGTCTTAGTGTGGGAGGAACTCTGAATTCATTCAGGGTGGTTTATAACCGCTTCCTGATCGGACTGGGTGTATTGATACTGCTATTGATTATCTGGGGATTAACGGGAGGACAGGTCAGGGAGATCGGCTCAAGCGCAGGACTGTATACCATACTGTTTTTCGGAACAGGCCTGCTGGCCATGGCTACAGCCAATCTGGAGGCTTTAAGGGCTGAACTGCTCCAGCATCAGGAAGCTGCTACCGCATTCAACCGCCGCTGGATAGCACTTTTGCTGGTGCTGGTGCTGGCAATCCTGGGAATCGGCATTGCCTTCGCCAGCATATTTTCCTCCGATATGGCTGCTACAATAGGTCAGGCCCTGGGAACCTTTGGCGATTGGCTGTTGACCGCCTTGATTTATTTGCTCTACCCTCTGGCTTTTATTGCCTCCGGTTTTTACTACCTGTTCAGATGGCTTCTCAGTCTTGTAAGGCGCGAACAGACACCCCAGGAAATGGAAGGCATGGGAATGCAGGACTGGAAGGAAATGGTACAGGGGCAGTCCGGAGTCCAGGTCCCGGAAGCTGTCTTGCTGGCCTTGAAATGGATAATGATATTGCTGGTGGTAGGCCTGGTAGTTTTTTTCCTGGCCCGCATACTGGTCCGCCGTTCTCAGCGGAAGGCACAGGATGAAGTCGAAGAAGTGAACGAAAATTTCTGGTCATGGGGGCTTTTCAGTTCCGACCTGCGAGCTTTGTTGACCTGGTT